>NYVT01000047.1:0-18470 GCA_002684675.1 Deltaproteobacteria bacterium | reverse complement strand
AAGCAAATTCAAGGAGAAGTGAATAATGGAGTTGGCCCAAAGGCAGTGTGTGCCATGCCGAGGCGGTGTTCCACCACTCAAAAGAGAGGCGCTAGAAATGCTACTCCAAGAATTGCAGAATAGCTGGAAAATGATCAACAACCATCATCTTCAGAAAAATTATATCTTTCCCTCTTACCAAGAGGCTCTTCGTTTCACGAATTTAATCGCTAATCTAGCAGAATCAGAAGGTCATCACCCTGAGTTGATACTATCCTTCTGCAACGTACGTGTGAGTTATTGGACGCACTAGATTGATGGCTTGGTGGAGAATGATTTCATCATGGCTGCCAAGAGTGATCTGATTCACGCAAATGAATTTCCTGCTAACTGATGTGAGATCTTGTCAGTCCCACGATATGTCGCCAAAGCCTGCTTTGGGTTCTTCACGCTGATCAATCTATTACTGCTGACTAGTACAGCGGTACTGGGCTATCTTGTTTTCCTAGCTTCTGCTCCTCATCTTGATCGTAAAGCGATCCAGCAGCGTCTGCTTACCGAAACAACCGTCTACTATCGTGATCAACGCACGAAATTAGGCGCCTTCTACGACCAAGTCCATCTTCTTTACCTTCAGGCCAACCAACCAACTCGGATTGATTCTGATCTGGATGCAGTGATTCCAGAGACATTCTTTGATGCAATCATTGCTAGTGAAGATCAATCTTTTTACCAGCATATCGGCTTTGATCCTATTGGAATCCTCCGAGCATCTTGGGCTAATTTACTTGCAGGACGTGTTATTCAAGGAGGCAGCACCCTTACCCAGCAGACTTCAGAACTTTTGTTTGAACATCGACTGGAACATGGAGAAAATCGTTGGAAAAATAAGGTCTTGGAGACACTGGATGCTCTGCGGTTGGAAGCTCGCTACAGCAAAAGGGATATTCTCGAATTCTATACCAATCTCTTCCACGTGCATGGAACAGGACAGGGATTGGCGATTGCGGCCCGTTACTATTTCAACAAAAATGTCTCAGACCTAAATCTTTCTGAGGTCGCTTTCATTGCTGGTTCGGTTAAGGGGCCAGCAAACTACAATCCCTTCCGGACCCAGAATCAAGAGGAAATACAGCGTATTGTTGAGAGGGCAACAGAGCGTCGAGACTATGTCTTACGTAACATGCTGGAAATGGAACTCATCTCTGAGGATCGTTTCTTGGAGGCGTCTCAGGATTTGGTAGCTTTTCGACAGGGGTCGTTCCGTTATCAAGATAATCACCAGATTGAGGTGGTCCGCCAGCAGATGAACGAGGAACCATTTCGCTCCATTTTACAGGACTATGGTGCTGAGGGAGTAGAGAAGGGAGAACTCCGTATTCAGACGACACTTGATCCCAATCTCCAATACCTTGCGCAGTTTGAGTTGCGGCGACATCTCTCTCGCTTAGAATTTCAGCGCAATGGCTATGCTGCTCCAGTCACGAATCCAGAGCCATCCTCATTACAACCTGGATCCGGAAACTTCTACACTGGCCGAATTGAGGAGGTGTTGCTGGGAGATAACCCAAGCGTACAGGTTCAAGTAGGAGCTGATCGGGCAGAAGTTCGGGGCTTGTTGTTGGAAGAGTTTATTCGTCGAATAAATCCGCAAGCACCCAACAAACTTCGAAAAAAAGATTTCCAGCAAGTACTTGAGAACCTGAAAACAGGTGGTCCAATTCTAGTGGCCTTGCATCAACGTGATAACACGGGATCTCTTTGGCAGGCGAGTATTGAGCAGCAACCGACCCTCGACGGTGGTGTGATGGTTTTGCAAGATGGTGAGGTTCGGGCTTTTGTGGGTGGATTTGACCCTCGTGGGTTCAACAGGGCTATGCAGGCCTATCGTCAACCTGGATCAACCTTTAAATTGTTACTGTACATGGTGGCAATGGAGTTGGGTTGGAATCCGTTGGAGGCCCTGTCCAATGAGTATCGGGTTTATCAATGGCAGGGTGAGATCTACATTCCCAAGCCCGATCACACTCCACCAGATAATCAAAGTTCGTTAGTTTGGGCTGGTGCGCTTTCAGAGAATTTGGCCAGTATTTACTTGCTTGAACACCTGCTCGATTACTTGGACCTGGAGCAGTTCGAACAACTAATGGAATTCACTCGCTTTGCGCGAGAAGCGAATGAAAGTCGCGCTGATTACGTTGTCCGTTTACGAGATACTTATGGGATCGTTGATACTCAGTATCGAATGCAACCTTACTTGATGGAGGCGGCTCGGCAGGAACTCTTACGTAACACTGCCTTTGAACCACCCGAAGAGGAACAGGCACTGCGTAATCTTTATCATGGTCGGAACTGGCTTGCTGAGGTACGCTCACGCTTGCGTTCAGGTTCTGCCCGTGTAAGCCGTGAAAGAGAGTTATTGGAACATAACTTTTTGCGCCTTCAGGAGGTGCAGGAGCGTTTGCAGCAGCAACTGGTACAAACAGAAGATGCGTTCCTCAACGGCAGTTTTAAAACTGATGATCAGGTGGCTGGAGAGTGGATTCAAAACTTTTATGTTCATGACAGTGCGCTGCGGACAGATCCTTACAATACCCCCGTACCCCCACGGTTAGCCTACGCAGAGAACCCTCTTGAACTTACAAAAGGCTGGGTTCCCATAACTTCCTATCGCTTCCGCTTGTACAATCAGGTCTGGACTTCGAATCAGCGAGAGCGCTTCTTTTCACCAGCTAACATTTGGTTGCACGGAAAGATACGTTCAACGATTTTGCAGGGGCTTGGAGATTTGATGCAACAACGTCAGCAGGATTTATTGCGCCAGGAACCCTATTCAACAGTACGTCTTTATTGGAACCATGACTTCAGGATTTTGCTCTCCCTACAGACAGTTGTGGAAGTAGCAAAACTCCTAGGTGTCGAGAGCCCACTTCAGCCAATACTTTCGTTCCCACTCGGTGCGAATGAGGTAACGCTACAAGATCTTGCACTGCTCTATCAGTCACTGGCCACTGGTCAAGTTTTTAAAGATTCAAAATCACCCAAAAATCATTGGTCATTGATTCAACGGATTGAGGATACCGGGGGCAGAACTATTTACGAAGCGGATCATCAATCTCGTAATATTCTGGATCCTAGTGTCAATCGAGCTTTGCAAGAAATTATGCGTTCAGTAGTTGAGTACGGAACAGGCCGAAGAGCGAAACGCTTTCTACAAACAGAGTATGCGCGTGAAGATGGGAAACAGGTGACAGTACAAATCCCTGCTCTGGGCAAAACAGGAACTGCCAATAACTATTCGAATGCGACTTTTGTTGGTCATTTGCCAGTTCCAACACGTCAGGGAATGCAAACCAAAGGAGGTTACACAATCGCCGTCTATGTTGGCTCAGATCGCCCTGCAGAAGCCGAAACAACTGCGAATTGGTTCCGCCTGACAGGTTCCAGTGGGGCTCTGCCAGTTTGGTCACGTATTGCCTATTACTTGATTCAGGCTCGCGAGTACCAAGAACGCCTACGGATCTATCACCCTAATCTCAAGTCACGCGACGGAAAGCTACTCCTAGATTATGCGACATCTCCTCCGCTCAATGTAAATGACAAAAATGGCTTGCTAGAGGGTGATGTTACGGGGCGCAATGCAGAAGTCTTCTTACCACTACCTGATTCCAAATTGCCCCGGGAGATTCCACTGTTTTCACGCGTGCTGGAAGAACGATCACAGACTTCAGCAGAGGGTGTCTGGAAGGAGGGAAGATGGATTACCGCAATGCAGCAGCCACAGTTGATGGGCGGCACGAGTGATGCCGACGTAGAGCAAGTGCCGAGATAGATCATCTGGGCCGTAAGTGGAAGCATCTGCATCAACTAAGAGCACATAGTCAAATTCAAGTCCCTTNGTTTGTGAAATNTCAGTCACTTCAACTCCNGCTCTGAAAGAAAAATCCTGATCAGCAACNAATCGTAATCCCGNTATCTCNGCTCGTTCTAACTGCTCTGCAATTTTTCNAGCCTCTGGTAGCTCACGGGNAAGTACGACCACACTCGCAGANGGNTCTCTNCTCAGTAAACTGCCGAGNCTATCCACNAGAAANGCAATCAANACTCCTGGATGNTGAAAGCCNAACCGTTCCACAGGNGCGCCNTGTCTTGTGGCTTCCCACACTGTATTNACGCTTAGGTGNCCNATGACATGCNTTGCAACNTCCATNATNTCNTAGGTAGATCGGTAGCCAATCGTTAGNGGTTCCATNGCGGTAACNTCCACNCTCAGNGCTTGNAACATGGTATTCCAGTCCTGATAGCGATTTCCTGCCAAAATACGNTGATCCATATCTCCAGCCAACGTTACGCTTNTACGNTCNNGAGGCGTCATAGAGAGTAGTAACTGAAGTTCTGGAATACTGAAATCCTGGACCTCATCTACCAGTAAATGATGGTACTGCAGTAATTTATTCTTCCGACCACGGAGAGGCCCCGTAGTCANCTGGTATAATAGCAGAAGCAGAGTATCGTCTTCTTCATCTAGGGTTGGTAATTCATCGCNGAGACTCTGATTTTCTAGCCATCCTTCGGATGTTTCTCCATCTTCTTCNACTCGTTCTCCNACGATGACCTGACGCCGCTGGTAACAACGTACGTTCCAACTCCAGATTTCTTCGAGTTGACTTTCACTGAACGACCCTGGNGCAAAATCAGTGATTGCTTCCTGCAACGCTCTACGTTGAATCAGCGCATCATTCCAGAGTTGGAGGGCTAGCGCTTGAGGACTCTTGAGGAGATCGGGGAACCCGTTTTCTACTAGGCGGTCTATTCGCTGCCGGATCGAGGAATCGGGCATAGGTGGTAGATGGGTAAANGCTTCTTGTCCCTGGGCCCATTTCAACAACCGAGATAAACGATCGGTCACTGGAGAGTTGGCAGAACTGTTCCACACATTGATTACATCACCACCGTTGGTCAATGAACTAAACAATTCCGNGAGTTTAGCCTCAAAACGATCCAGCTGATGCTCTAGCTCCCGAGCACACCAAGCAAGAATGACAGGACTTCGCTTGAACTCTATTACCCTCACGGGAGTATTCTCAGCATAACGGGAAGGCATGTCTGGGAAAAAACGTTGACGTAATTGGGCAACCCATTCCTGAAAGACTCTTGCTTCTACTCCATCAACTCCAAGTGAAGGTAGCAGCTTACTAATGTACTGGGCGAGGGCCCGATTAAAAACAATCGGTAGGATGCTATTGCTGTTGAAGTAGCTTGGCTTTTGTGTCATCAGGTAAGCGAGCCGGTGCAAAGCAACTGTTGTTTTGCCCGAACCAGCTCCTCCCTGAATAAGAATCACCCCAGCTTCTGGTTGACTAATGATTTCAAATTGCCGTTCATCAATCAATGCTGTGATTTGTGGTAGATGCTTATCCAGTCGGTATGGTCCAATTTCATGGATTGGTCGAGTAGCACTACCACTTCCACCACTCAGTTCAATTCTTGTCTGTTCCAACTGAAACCACTGATCATCTTCAAAAAACCACGTGCCTTGTGGACAGCTGACACTGCGTAGAACCCCATCTTCGATACGGACTAGTCTTCTAAGTAAAAGCCGTCCTTCAACTTCTCGTCCTCCCATTTCTTCAATGTACTCTTCCTCTTCTTGGTAGCGATAGAAAATTTGACTAACTGGAGCCTTTTTCCAATCAACTATTGAGCAGGAGAGGTGAGCGGAGAAGAAGTTCTGGTTGCCAAGCAACAGATCTCGAATCTTTCCCTGCTCCTGTAAGCGCATGTGGGCAAAATATGGGGAATGCCAGTGAAAACTTCGATTCCTTGGTGTTCGCTCCTGTTGTCGTTGAGCAAGCAAGATCAATTGCTCAATTTGATTGGTCAGCGCTGGTAAATCCTCTGGATGTGCTTCTCCTAGAGAATCGCGCAACTCGAGAATGTCATCATAATAATTAGGGTCAGCTTCATCAGCTTGATCACGTAAGGCTCCCTGTTGAACTTGTTGTAATAAGTCCAACTCTTCGCACACTGCGTTCGGGAGAGCAGCAACCGGTGTTCGCATAACAGGTAACGAATAGTAAGAGGTCTAGAGGGACGTAAGTGTGTCTTCAGAATGAGTAGTTTCAGGTGAAGCTTGCTGCAGGAAATATTGCCCGATAAATAGATCTAGCATGGCTATCACCGCTTCATCAAGATGCTGCATGACCCAGAGTATGATTTGTTCACCTTGTGAGGCCAAGGCAACATCAGTGAAGTGAGACACATATTTTTCAAAACGGGTGGAATCTCGATCTTGTCCGGAAGTAGTAGCTTCATCCACAAATAGATAGTCTGCTAAGTCACCAACTCTTTTAGTATGACCGAAAATGATTTGTCCATAGTGAATATTGAGAGTTGGAAACTGTTTCGCTTGTTGGCAAGCGTCTTCCAAGCTGTTTGGTAATCCATCAGAGAGATGAATCACCACTCGATGCCCTTCTTTCTTCCCAAGCAACTGCTGAGAAAANGAAAAGATGGCATCGTAGGCAGTTGTGCCGCCTGGTGCAATGAAATTCTGAAAATTATTCATCACACCCTGAGCACCATCGCTGTAGGGCAAAATACTCAACGTAGAGTCGGGCAAATAGGNTGGCAGAGTTCTCAGTAACTCNGCACAAACCAGATTGGAGAGCTTAAAGATTTCTTTCTCGAAGGTCGAAGCACTCATGTCCAACAGAATTACCACATGGTGCGGTAAACTCTGAATCTTGGGAAGTGTAATTTCCTGAAATAAAGAAGGAAGCTCTCCCTGGTTTTGCATTTCCAGGACTTTCTTGGCAACATCTGACAGGGTTGCTTCCATTACCTGTTGATNGCGAGCAAACAGGCTTTCCTCCATTGGAATTAGTGGAGGATCGAGTAAATTGAATTTGGTTGGGACCTTAAACTGGAACATATTNTCTTCTGCCNGCTGCCGTAGTTCCTTGTTCAGGCTTGAATTCTTATTCTTGCTTTCAAGGGTTTGTTGACGTTGCTGATTAATAGTTTCCANAGCGGAACGGTATTCTTGTAGAAGTTCCAGGCAAATTTTGTGCTTGAGTATGCAGGCAAATTTTTGTTCCCAGTTTTGGTTGGGAAGTGGCTTTCCTTGAAAAAAAGGAATACGACGACCTTGTTGTAGGTGAATCTCAAAGTCTGGGTCNAGTTTGCCAAAGCGAAACCCAAGGTTTGATAGACGTAAAATCTCATGAACGCTGAGGAGCACACGTCGTTTAGGAATCACAAAATTGATTCCCAGAATGCTGACTTCTTGAAGACATTTTTTCAGAAGTTCAATGTTTTCTGGTGAGTCACCAGCATACTCGGTGAGTAGAGAATTTTGTAATTCCTGACTGTGACGAATNATCGGTGCTAGTTCTGCTTTTCGCAGGTGTTCGCTNGCCAATTGGCGTGTCTGTGCACGCAGGTCNGCATGNGGTCGGGGATCAAGTTGAGGAGGTGTTGGAGAAGTATAAATGGTGCTGTTCTTCAAGAGTTGCTTGCNCTATAAAGAGTGTTTGTTGGGTTGTTTTGATGAGAAATGTAGACAAGAAGGGTTGGTCTGCTTTGTGCTTTTGTGGGTCTTGTGTGCGTCAATGCCTTAGGCCGGATGCCTTATTTTCCTTCCGCATGCCAACGGAGTTTGTTCATGGAGACCATACTACTCGGTTTTTGTTTGATTTCCCTTATGATCACAGGATTGATCGTTGTGGTAGAAGTCCTCCGAGAGCGCAAAAGATTTTCAAAGCTTTCTGAAGAAGTAGAACTGCGCCAAGAGTTGCGTTCTCTGTCCAAGGAATATTTTCAAGTAGTCGAGGAAGAAAGCCAACCTCAGATTAGTCAACGAGTCTTCGATGTTTTGCGACAACAACTGAAGATTTTCGGTTATCGATCTGAAGAGCAGCAGATGCTCTTTTTGAACCGTCTGCTAGGCAGTAATCACAAGGTTCTTTCAGACTTAGGCCCACAGGAACTGCGTCAGGTGTTCGCAGAAATTCACCGTTACAACGCCTCTCCCATGAACTACGATGCTCTTGCACAAAGCGCCTAGGATTCGAGTTTTCGCCAGTTGCTGCTGTAATGTTCCGCTCTACTAACATAATGGGTACTTGCCTAACGAATCTGCCCAAGAATATCTTGCCCATAAGTCTTCTTAACTTTGGCTGGTGAACCAGTTGCCAACGAAAAAGAAGGGATTTCGGTTCCCTCCAATAACAGACTTCCTGCTCTAACGATACTCCCCTCTCCGATTCGCACACCGTTCATCAGAATTGCCCCCATCCCGATCAGGCAGTCGTCGTTGATCGTATAACCATGTAAAATGCAGCGATGCACGACTGTAACTCTAGCACCAACCTCTAAAGGAAAGCCTGGATCAACATGACAGATGGTCACATCTTGTACGTTTGTTTCTTCGCCAATCACGATTTGATCAGAATCTCCCCTCAGCACACTTTGAAACCAAATAGAACTCTTAGCCGCTAGCCAAACATTGCCAATGATTTGTGCACTCTCTGCAACATAAGTGCTGGCATGCAAATGTGGGTGATTCTCATCTAGCGCAGACAGAGTCATCTGGATTCCTTGATTCTATGGGCTACTCCCTTTTTTTCAAGTTGCACAAGCATTGCGCTGAGTTCATCACTCTTTAGTCCAGATTCTTTTTCAAGTTCTTGCGAACTAATCCTGACAAGATCAGTTTTTCCCCTTACTGCTGCTCCACAGATTGCAGCAAATAATTGATGCTCCTTCTGACCTGGTGGACTGAACAATCCAAGGAACTGATTGGGATTGATTTCCCAGAGTTCCTGGACTTGCTGGAATTTCATAGATGGTGGTTTGAAGAGGAAGATTTAGAGGTACTGTTGAGAAATCTGCTGACGCAGTGCTGGAAGTATTCTTCCAACATCCTGTGAGTTTGGATGAATTTTTTGCAGAGACTCGTAGGTTAATAAGGCCTGTGAATAATCTTTAAGGTGCATTTGAATCATTCCTAGACCAGAGAGTGCACCAAAATGGCGGGGTTCTAAGGTAAGAGTTTCCTTGATGTCAGCAATTGAGCCAATCAGGTTTTCTCTGTAGTAGCGGACTGTGGCTCGCTTGTTCCAGGCTTCTGCCCAGCCAGGAGCTTTTCCAATCAATTGGGTAAACAGCAACTCAGCCTGCTCCAAATCACCGTTCTGCATGATCTCGGAAGCTGCTTGCATGGCTTGTGTAAGCTGTGAGTCCGGATGCTTTAACCAGATCGCCCAAATGTTTTGAACAATCGGACTTGCTGTATAGGATGTTCCTGCTTGTTCTAGCTGGCTAAAAAGATCAGGCAATTCTGGGTTATGTTGGTCAGCCTGTAGACTACCCCAGCCAATAGCGAAACTTAGCAGAAACAGAATAACGAACCTCATGAGGCCTCCTATCTCAAAAAAAAACAAGTTGTCCAATCAAATTAAGATTATCCTTGACCAAGCATTTCATCGATTTGCTCCTGCATCAATTCTGCACTGACCCCACCAATTTGCTTGAAACGAATCTTTCCTTGGGGATCGATAAAAAACGTTTCTGGCACCCCGTAAATGCCATACTCTATAGCGATTTCACCATTGGTGTTGTCGAGGCCGAGAAAGTAAGTCTTATTAAACTGTCTTGCGAAAGCCTGTGCTTGCTCAGATTTATCCTGAATAGCTACACCGAGGACGCGAACCCGAGGAGGAACCGTTTCACCATAACGCTTGTGAAAAACTTCCAGAATGTGAGCTTCTTGCTGGCATTCAACACACCAGGAAGCCCAGAAATTCAAGACTACGGGCGTACCTCGTAGGGTACTTAGTTCAACAGACTCTCCGTTCCAGAGATTGACGAGTTGAAAATTTGGAGCTTCGCGACCAATCAGTGGAGAAGGAACTTTCTTGGGGTCTGTAGTGAAACCAAAAGCAAATATACCAATCAATCCACCTAAGGTGGCCCAGACTGTCCAGAATTTCCATGACTTCCACATACTCAGCCTTCAGCAGCGAGGTACTGTTGACGCGATACTTCCTGGCGTGATNTCAAACTGCGTGGTCGATAAGTTAAACAGATGCCGATACCCAGAGTGAATACGGGAAGAGCCATCCATGCCCAGCCAACAAGCGGATTGACATAGGCTTTGATNGTCACTAATTCGCTGTCAGCACCAGATTCAGTGGAAAAGATCAGGTAGAGGTCTTTCAGGAATTCTCTTCGTAGTGCAATTTCAGTCAGGGGCTGTGGTTGGGTTGGATAGAAGCTTTTGGCAGGCTTCATCACTTCTAGCAACTGTTTGTCCTGATCATAGACTTCAATGATTGCGGCTCGGTGTGTGGCGTTGCGTACCTGGAATTGTTCAACACCAGTGAATTTCAGATAGTAGGCGTTCAGTGGAACCATTTTTTTGCGTTCCAGTGTCAGGTCACGTTCTTCGCTGAAAAATGTGCCTGCAAAGCCAAGGAACATCAGCACGACTCCCAAGTGAATCACTAATCCACCATAGCGACGCTGGTTACGCTGAAAAACGTGAATCAATCCCATTAGGAGGCCAGCTTGCAGTTGCTTACCTTTCACCTGNGCAGCTTTTCCAACTTCGATCAGGATGGTGGCCGTGACGAAGATAGCGATCCAAAAAATTGTGAATGCTTCTAAATGGAAGGGAATGACGACAGCTAGAATAGTTGTTCCAAGAGTTGCTGTAATCATCGGGTTCTGAAANTTTCTGCGCAGGCTTTCTTTACTTGATTTCCTCCAGGCAATCACAGTNCCAATACCCATTAAGAAGAATAGAATATAGCCCATTGGTGCCATGATCGTATTGAAAAATGGTGCTTGAATAGACAACTTTGTGCCGCGAATGGCTTCAGCAAGCAGTGGGAAGGTTGTTCCCAGCAAAACGGTGAAAGCCATGCCTACNAAGATAACGTTCTGAACAAGAAAGGCATTTTCACGGCAGAGGACGGCTTCCATCTTGTGTTCAGATTCCAGCATCTGAATGCGTCGAAAGAGCAGCGCAAAACCTACGACCAGGACAACAGCGAGAAAGACTAGAAAGGCAGGGCCAATTTCAGATTGAGTGAAGGAATGAACCGAGTTGACCACTCCTGAGTGGGTCAGAAATGTTCCAATGATTGTTAATCCATATGTAATGATAATTAGCACAACATTCCAGATTTTGAGCATGTTGCGTTTTTCCTGAATCATCATGGAGTGTAGGAAGGCGGTACCTGTCAACCACGGCATGAAGGCAGCGTTTTCAACAGGATCCCAAGCCCAGAAACCACCCCATCCTAATTCTTCATACGCCCATTGCCCACCGAGAATCAACCCCATTGAGAGGAAATACCAAGAGACCAGAGTCCATCGGCGAGTGGTCAGTACCCACTCATTGTCTAGTTTCCCTCGAATCATTCCAGCAATCGCGAATGCAAAGGGTACACTGAAACCGATGAAGCCCAGATATAAAGAAGGCGGATGAACCACCATGGCAATATGCTGTAACAACGGATTCAGTCCTCGTCCTTCTGCAGGAATGGTTGCTTGTAGGTTTAAAGGGTTGGACCATCCGAGGAGTAAAACAAGTAGAAAACAGAGGATCCCATTCAGAGTGGCAATTACATATGGGATGATTTCTCGATTACTGTACTGATAGCGGAAGGCAACAATCATCGCAAAGAAGCTTTGAACCAGAATCCAAAACAGGAGTGAACCTTCCAGGCCACCCCAGAACGCGGTTACCTTGAAGAACATGGGCATGTCGACGCTGGAGTTGCGCCAGACGTAGAAGATGCTGAAGTCGCTGACCACAAGTGCATGGATGAGCACCCCAGAGGCAATAGCAATCAGAAAGAAACTAATGATGCTAGCATTTTGCGCAGAACGAATCAGGTTCCAGTTGTTTGTTCTAACACCCAGATGGGGTACAACTGTGCCGTAAAGACAAGCAGCAAGAGCAATCATCAGGGCGATCGTGCCAAGATCAGACATCTCTAACTCCGTTGGTGTTTAGCGTGAAATTACTTTTAGTAAATTAGCTTACTGGAGAGGTTTCTACAACGACTACAGGATTGGCTTTGAAACAAGAGCTTTATCAGTCGATGTGTTCGAAGACCTGTGCATTGCCTTGCTGGTCAAACCAAAGTACGTCATATGCATCTTTTCGGGTCGGATGTTCCATCCCTGGTGAGCCAATGGGCATCCCCGGTACAGCTAGCCCTCGGGCACCAACTGGTGTGTCAGCAAGAAAGCGAGCAATTGTCTTTTCAGGTACATGTCCTTCAATGATGAAATCTCCGATGATGGCAGTGTGGCAACTGCGCAGAGAACTGGGTAATCTCATCTGATTTTTGAGTTGCTCAATGTTGTAGGTGCCTTTGCTGGTAACCTGATGCCCCTGATCACGCAGGATATTCGCCCACTTTTCGCAGCAGCCGCATTGTGGGTGCTTGTACATCGTGATGTCGGAGGCCCAAGCAGCAGAAGCCAGTATTAGTGACAATAAGAATAGAAGTTTACCTATCAGTGTTTTCATTGAAATTCCGTGGTAAGAGAATGTGGAATGAAACTTAGAATTGATCAGTGTTGTACCATTTCTTTGTGTCGATTCAGGATTTCTTTTGGCCAGAGTGATTTGAAGTAATGGATGCTAGCAACATTTTCAGCATCACTGAGTTTTTCATCAAAGCCATACATTGGTGAATCTTCAGCAATAGAACCTTCCTGAATAATCTTGAAGAGGACTGCGTCAGGGTGATGCCACGCATGACCAGTACCGTTGAGTGCTGGGGCTATGTGACCTCCTTGATCTTTCATACCACCCATCGGATGGTGAGGATTTTCGCCAACTGCCATTTCCCCGTGACATACCGCACAATTTGTCGCGAAGACTTGTTCCCCTTCGGCAATGCTCTTAATGCTGGGAGTCTGTTCCCAGATTGGCTTGGATAATAGGGACCAGGGCTCAAATAAGAATAGCCCAACAACCGGCGCGAGAAGAAGAGCAATCAGTTGCTCTCTCCTCAGATCAAACTGAGTTTCCACCATGCCACTACTCACAACCAAAAGTTTCTGTCAAATCGCAAAAAATTTGGGTAGTGAGACAGCTTAAATTCGGAAGATACTATTTCGAAGAAAGATCTGTCCGAAAATAGGCTGGATTGAGTCTGTAAAACAGGTGTTGGTTGTGGAGCAATCAGTTGGGACTAGAGCAAACTGAGGGGAAAAAATAGTGAAGGTATTTGGGTCAGGTAATGTTACTTTTCTACGAAGAAGACGGGCTTCTTGGTTGTCGTGAACGCACTGAATTTCATGAATCTTACTGTCAGCTTGCGAATGGCAGCCGAAACTAGTCGGTGAAAAAATTGACAGATCTTGGGTTGTTAGAGTTGGTGAGTAACAAGTTGCTGCCCAAGTTGTTGAAGAAATAAGAAGAAGACTAATCAGACAGTATAAGAAGTACCTCCGTAATCGATATTTTTTGGTCATGGATGTACTCGGTAAGAACTGTGGCAAGCAACACACTGTTGCACGACACCTGCTAGGCTTTCTGCAGTTTTGTTGGTATTTCCCCCCAAACCACCCTCTTGTACAATGGTCGCAAATCGGCTGGCTGCCTTGTGCATCTGTGTACCAATCTGCTGCATGTCTGTTGGCATGAAGCGAGCCATGTGCGATGTGCCGTGACTGTTCAAAGCAGACATACCAAGTCGGTTTTCTGCGGCAGCGGTAGCTTTTTCATATTCTTCCAGCTCGAGATGCTGCTGAATTGCAGTCAGAGCCAGTAGGTGGTCGCGCATATTTTCCAGCACGTGATTCCACATCATTTTTTCATATGATCTCAGGAGAGCAAAAATTGAATTTTAAGTTTAACAGGTTGACTTATGTGCTGCAAGAAAAGCCACTAGGAGACCTTAAAAGGTTTGGTGATTACTGAGCAAGTGCCTCATCCAAATCATTCCCCAGATAGTGAAGAAATCAAAAACCAAGAAGAGCAGTACAAAGGTATCTGTAACAGTCCTAATCATGGGAGCAATCGATTGTATAGAGAGCCACAACAAAACTGTGCTACGAAGGGTCAGATACCATGCTAAGGTCGAATACAGTTGATGCTTGGCAAGTAACCCTGTCATGTTGGTATCACTGGATGGCGAAAGGATCCATACTTCGCTTAGCAACCAGACTAGTAATAAGATGCTGCTGCAGAGCCACGCAGCCCAATGCCGTCGCTTTTGGTCCTGCTTCCAAATAGCAAACGCCAGTAAGCTAATGAGCAGTGCCACCAAGAGAAACAGAGTGGGGGCTGAGCAACTCGTGCATGCTTCACCAAAAATGATGAACTAGCACTTTGGCTTCTTGTGCAGTTCCTTGCTGTTGCCAAGTAAAACGAAGTCCCCATTTTGAATTTACCTGCCAACGGCCCTCCCATTCGGTACTAAGACCTAATGCACTTTCCCCCAACAATGGCTGACGATAACTGGATTGAGCTAGCATGGACCATTGATCACCCGTTTGCCAGAGTACGCCTATAGCAGGCTGTAATTGAAAGCTGGTTTCTGGCATTGAACCTGTGCGTGATTGCAGAATTGTATCGGCAAAGGTAAATCCAACGAGATCGTGTTGTAGCGCTATACTCTGTCCGATGCCCCCAACGAGTCGTATGACTTTATGTTGAGATTTATCAAGAGCTTCCTCTTGCCACTCACCGCTTGTTCGCCAAGAAACTCCTGAAACCGTATCTAATCGTGTTGGGGAGAGAGAAAGATTTTGAATCTCAAAAAATTTTAGTTGATGAACCCACCAGTTTGTTTCGTTAAAGCGGACTTTTAAATCCAAAACTTGTAGTTCAGCATCGGGAAGATGCCCATGAACTGGATCCAACAGATCATGGTAGGCTGCACGAATTCCCACTTCTATACCTCGTTCTGCACCATTTTTTTGAAATCCACCGAACTGAGTTCTCAAAGGAGGGTGTCCCTCCAAGGAGTCGGGTGTGAGTGGTTGTGGTGTCTTAACAAGTATCGGTAGTTCGCTACGTCTCAGCAGAACTTGTTGACGCAGATTCTGAAGAGATTCTGAGATCATTTCTTCTCGTGCTTTTTGGTACTGCAACAAGTCTGTGAGCGTGTCAAGTACCTGGGCTTGGGCCTCTAGAGATAGTCCAGATAGTTCTAGTGCTGTTAGTTTTTCTGGTTGGCGCTGGATGTTGATTACCCAATTTTGTTGAGATGCACTCAGATCTAGGGTTTTCCACTGAAGCCTGCGTTGTCGGGAAGGAACAAGGATTGATTTGCCAAGCACCGATTGCCCATCAGGAGTTTGCAGACGTTGTAATCGAAAGAAAACATCGATAGGAATGGCCCAGAACTCAGATGAAGAATAAAGATTGATCTCCTCTTCCCAAGCCATGGCAATCAGTTCTGCCATACGATAAGCACAGTTTTCCAAGAAGAAATAGTATTCAAAGTGAACATCTTGCAGTAATTCCCAAGTGTGGAAAAGTACACGGCGTTGCTGAGTTTTAGTTAGTTTCAGCGGGTATTCCCACAGGTCGCGCAACTCATTTTCTCCGTAGATATGCTGAAAATTATAGAATCTTTCGTCAGAGAAGCGACCGCTGTAGCCACCAAAGATGCCCTTCACTGCATAAACTAAAGCGTTATCATCTGGATCTGGACTAGCACCAAAATTGAGTGTTGGACTGAGTAGAGGGTGTGCAAAGAGTCCCTCCTTCAAATTGATCTTGACCAACAGATGACCAAAAAAAGAAGCTGGATTGTCCAAATAAGCCGAAACGAAGACTACGCTCAGCGAATCAAGTTTGGATAGTCCTGCCCAGCGTTGAAAGTGTGGACATTTGACAAGTGGGGGTGCTGGGGAAAACTCAAGTTGTTGCTGTAACCAGTGAAAACGTGCAATGAAACGGCACTGTGCATGTTGATCAGGATTCTCACCAACTGGTTCATAAAATGCTCGCAATGTGGCGTTCAACTCAGCTTGGGGATTCTGTGCACCATTGGGATCCAGGAAAAAATCCTGACTGACGATCTCACTTTTGTTGGTCGGAGTAGTGGAACGATAGTGAAGCAGCCGCAACCAGTAGGAGTGTTGAGCAACTTTTTTGGTTGTAGCTGACTGAAGTAGAGTTTGCAGTGCCAGTGTTTCTGCAGCTAGTGGTGTTCCTAGTCCAGTGAGCAGTAGTGGGTAAAATAACCACCAGAAAAGTAGATGATTCCCTTTCATTGCTTTGGGGTTGGAAGCCCTTCAGCAACTAGCCGAAAGCCAATACGAGGATCTGAAGTAAGCGCAGAAAAAACTTCCTGAAATTTACAGGAAATCTGATCTGGAGGACTGAACCAGCTGCCTCCGCGGGTGACATATCCTTGCTCTGCTGTAGTTGGCAGCTTGGCCTTTTCACTAGTCCATTCCGCAAGATTACCCAGCAAGTCATAAAGGTTGTGGGCATTGACAGGAAAGGAGCCAACTGGAGCACTTACTGCAAAATTGTCATTGCAAGGATAAGTGGGGTGGCTCCAACCAAAACTTGCACCTGCGACTTCATCACTCACTGAAGCCCACTGGCAAGCTTGCTCAGCAGTTTCCCAGGGTTGAGTTTCTCTAGTTTCACAAGCTTGTTGCCATTCTTTTGATGTTGGTAAGCGAAAGCGATATCGACCACTGTGTTGCTGGGTTAGCCACTTACCAAATGCATGAGCTTCTTCCCAACTGACATAAGCGACCGGCTGCAATGGAGTATCTAAAGGCTGATTCCGGTAATTCCGACTCGAATGCGACTGCCTAAACCTCTGGAATTGCTGATTAGTGATTTCATGTCTCCCCATCCAGAGAGGAGGAGAACAGAGATTCTGACCAGCTTCACAACTTGGATTGACATAAACAAAGATGATGGCTGTCAGCGGATCAATCCAAGAATTTTTGGAGTCTTCAGGAACTGCCAAGTGAGGATCGGTTTGGAAGGTCCAAACTAGCCCAGCAATTGGCAGCATGCCGACCAAGAACAAAATCAGCCAGTTCAAGGGCTTCATGCTAAATCTATCTCAGAGTCCAGAATTTTTAACAAGCGCTCATGCAGATTATCAAACTTTCCGTTGCTCATGATGAGAATTACATCACCACTGGTAGCGGTGGCCTGTAAATGCTCCAAGATAGCTGAGATTTCCAACGCATGGGCTGGAATCTGTCTGTTCAGGGCGTGTACTATTGCCTTGACGTCTAATCGTTCATCTGGAGAGATTCTCTCTGCTCGATGCGGTGGTGCCAAAAGCACTTCGTCTGCCTGAGCCAAGGCGTAGACCAATTGTTCTTGGTGTATCCGTAGGACACTGGTATTGCTTCTCGGTTCAAAGACAGCACAAAGGCGTTTCCCAGGATGTTTCTGCCGGAGAGCCCGAATGGTTTCTGCAACTGCCGTAGGGTGATGAGCAAAATCATCGTAAACCCAGATGTCATTAATGGCCCCTCGCAATTCCTGACGTCGCTTCACGCCCTGAAAGCTTGAAAAGCCCTGCTGAATTTGTTCGGCACTAAGATGGTTATATTGGGCTAGTAAAATGACAGCTGTGGCGTTACGAATGTTGTGAATACCCACCATCGGTAAGTTCCAGATTTGTTGAGATTTCTGACCACTACCTTCCAGGCGAAACCGAGAACCTGTTTCACAGATTTGAATATCCTCAATGCGGACATTACAGTCCGGTCCTAGCCCAAATGTTAACAAGGGACTGTAAATTTGTTCCAGCACAGGTTTGAGATTGTCATCATCACCATTCGCAACCACGAATCCATTGCCTGGAACCAGACGTAGAAGCCAACGGAAGCTTTGCTGTATTTGTTCAAGGGACGTAAAAATATCAGCATGATCAAATTCTAAGTTGTTTAGTATCAACTGATCAGGCAGGTAGTGCAAAAATTTGGAGCGTTTATCAAAAAAAGCTGTGTCGTATTCATCTCCTTCGGTGATAAAGAAGTTTCCGCTACCATCAGCACAACTAGTCTTCAAATTTTCAGCAATTCCACCAATCAGAAATCCTGGATTCATACCAGCGTTGGCAAAGGCCCAAGCGAGCAATGAAGTTGTGGTGGTTTTGCCATGTGTGCCAGTGACAACCAAAGAAGTTCGACCACGAATGAAAAATTCTTTCAGCAACTCTGCCATTGAAATATAAGGAATACTTTGGGCCAGGGCCGCTTCAACCTCTGGGTTACCTCGCGAGAGCGCATTGCCCAACACGACTAAGTCTGGTCGTGGTTCCAGATGCACTAGAGAAAAGCCTTCACGAACTGGAATACTATGCTCTCTTAAGAGATCACTCATCGGTGGGTAAATATTCTGGTCTGAGCCAGTAATATGGTATCCACGTTTTTGGAGTAGTACCGCGAGAGAACCCATGGCAGTGCCACAAATTCCACTGAAGTGAATGTGGTTGAGAGAGGTTTGCTTGTGGATCATGAGTGAG
>NYVT01000046.1:0-15707 GCA_002684675.1 Deltaproteobacteria bacterium | reverse complement strand
TCAAAATAGCGCCCAAGCCCCAGTGCAATTGGGTGTCCCGGGTTGCAGACCCAAACCCGTTCCATTTCCCCAGCTTCACGCCAGATCAAAGAGCAGGTCGTTCCCAAAAGTCGTCTAAAGATCTTAGAATAATGCCCGGAGTGCAGTACCAATAAGCCCATCCCTTCGAGTATCCGAGCCTGCACACGGTCAACGATCTGATCTTCAACCTTGCTGTGAGCCGCATGTCCCCACCAGGTGAGAACATCGGTTTGTTGCAGCACTTTTTCAGTCAACCCATGTTCGGGTTCTTGCAGTGTGGCTGTTCGAGCCTGAATTTCTGTATCTTCGTTGAGCGCATTGGCAATGCAGTTGTGCATGCCCATGGGGTAGACTTCCTGGACAACCTTGCTGGTTTGTTCATGAACATTTTCGCCCCACACAGTAACGCGAATCGACATGTTTCTCCGCTAGAATATAAATTTGACGATTGAGGAAAAAGTTAACGCCTACCCTCACCTGAGTAGCAACGAGTGTAAAGTGAAAAAACAGAGAATAACTACTGAAGGCGCCGTAGTTGTTGAAAAAAATCTGCCCTGGATTGTTTTTTTTGAAGAGCCTTTTGGCTCATATCCATTTTGGCACCGGGAGCTACTTTAAACAGGGAAGAATCGATATCACTGAGAAAGCGTGACATGGTTTGTGAAACCTCTTCTCGATACCGTTTGCGTCGAAGAGCCATTGACATGGTTAGCTCTTCTCGAGCTCTTGTAATGCCTACATAACAGAGTCGTCGTTCCTCTTCTTCACCACTCTCATCAAGGCTTCGTTGGTTGGGGAAGACACCCTCTGCCATCCCCACTAGAAACACAAAGGGGAACTCAAGACCTTTGGCACTATGGAGAGTCATCAGAGTTACCTGGTTGCTGACCAACTCTTCTTCTCGGTCATTCTGGGTAAACAGCATCACTCGTTCCAAATAGTCTCGCAGATGTTTTTCAGGGTTCTGCTCTACAAACCGATCCAATCCGCGCATCAGTTCCATTACAAAGCCAACCCGCTTCTCTTTTGTCTTTGGATCGATTTTTTGTGTCTCCAAATCATAGATCAGCCCTACATCGGCCAGCAAATCACGTAGTACTTCCCCAAGTGTTTCCTGTTGAAAACGCTGCTGATACCGTAATATCATCTGCGCGAACGACTCCATGCTCATCGCAGCTTCAGTTGGGATTCTGGAGTGCTGTCGTGCCTGTTTGCAGATTTCGAAGAGTGGCTTCTGCAACAGTTGACAGTAGTAATTGGCTTGAATCAGGGACGTCTTGCCAATGCCTCGACGAGGATAATTGATGATCCGATGTAGGCTTACTTCATCAGAATGATTGTGAATCACCCTCAGATAGGCTAGGGCATCTTTAACTTCCTTCCTTTCATAAAAACTGGTGCTCCCAATTATCTGATAGGGAATCCCGGAATCCCGCAAAGTTTCTTCAATCAGTCTGGACTGGAAGTTGGAGCGGAAAAGAATCGCGTAATCTGAGTGCGAACGCCCATGCCGTAGCACCTGAATTTTAATCTGACGGGCTACTAACTCTAATTCCTCAGCCTCGTCTTTGCCCTCGATCCATTCCAGAGGAACGCCAGTTGGCTTTTGAGACCAGAGTTCCTTAGGCATTCTCTGTGGGTTTTGGGAAATGACCTGATTTGCAGCCTTGAGGATTGTTGGTGTAGAGCGGTAATTCTGCTCTAGGCGAATGATCTTAGCTTCTGGAAAGTCCTGTTCGAAATCAAGGATGTTACGGATATCTGCTCCACGCCATCCGTAGATCGACTGGTCATCATCACCTACTACACATAGATTGCGATGACGCTGACATAAATGGCACATCAACAGGTACTGAACACGATTGGTGTCCTGATACTCATCAACCATAAGATAGTGATATCGCTCTCTTAGGGGGTCCATTACCTCAGAGTATTCTTCAAAGAGTTTTAGGGTCAGAAGCAATATGTCATCGAAGTCAATAGCATTGCAGCCTTTGAGAACGCGTTGATATTCCGTGAAAACTTGTCCAACCTGGGTTTTCCTTGTGGAGTCCCGCTGTTGAAGAAAGTGATCGGGACCCAGTCCACGATTTTTTGCTTGTCCAATCTCGTAGTGAACACCTTTGGCATCAATCAAACCAGAATCTTCGAGATCATAATCCTCCATGATCCCTTTGATCACAGACTGCTGATCCTGGGTGTCATAAATCACAAAGTTTGAACGATATCCCAGTTGATCAATGTGCTCTCGCAACAACTGAACACCCAAGGAATGGAAGGTGCTCAACTGTACTCCCTTTTGCCTTCCTCTCAGCTCGTTTTTGAGCCGCTCTTGCATTTCACGGGCGGCTTTGTTGGTGAAAGTTACAGCTAAAATTTCTGCTGGCAGAACTTGCTCGACTTGAATCAACCAAGAGATGCGTTGAATGATCACTCTGGTTTTACCACTCCCAGCACCAGCTAGCACCAGAATGGGACCTTTGGTGGAAGTGACCGCTTGACGTTGTTGGTGATTGAGATGAGATAGGTCCATCAATTAGCAGATGTTTCAGCAGAGGTGAGAGGCGTTCCCAATAGAACATCTCCCCGGATACTCTCCAGTTGGACTGGAATTAGTCGATTGCTGTGTAGGTCTTTGTGTTTGGTAGTGTTCAGTTGAACACGTAGGTAATTGTCCGTGTAGCCGCCTAGGCGGCCGTCGGGTTTGGGTGCTTCCAGCAAGACTCTGCGGCTGGTGCCAACAAAACGCTGCATGAAATTATGGCGCAACCTTTTGCTGAGTTCACGCAGTAGCGCAGCCCGTGCTCGCTTGTCCTCTGGGGAAACCTTGGCTGATAACCTGGTTGCTGGAGTCCCAGCCCGCTCAGAGAAAGGGAAGACATGCAAATAACTTATTGGTAGGCTTGCTAGCAAATTCAATGTTTCCTTAAACTCCAACTCACCTTCACTTGGAAATCCCACCATGACATCTGCACCAACACAAAGGTCTGGGATTTTCTGGACAGCTTTTTCGACTTCACAAGCATATTCGAGCGAGTCATAGCGGCGTTTCATCAATTCTAGAATTCGGTTGGAGCCAGATTGAATGGGTAAGTGGAGGAAAGGTACCAACTTATGGCTATGATCCCCCATTCGTTCCAGCAGACCAGGGTCAACAGTGGTTGGCTCAATCGAAGAAATTCGGATCCTTTTTAGGTCTTTGAGCGAATCGAGAAAATCGACAATATCCACCAAGTGTCGTCCATGGATGTCATAGGTACCCAGGTTGACACCCGTTAGAACGATCTCCTGAATACCCGAAGCTACCTGCTGCTCTGCTTCCGCACAGAGGTTGTCAAACTCACGGTGTCGTGACCGCCCACGGGCAAATGGAATGATGCAGAAGGAACACATGAAGTCGCACCCGTCCTGAATTTTCAGTTGGCCACGTGTCAGACCCTGTAGTCGCTCTTCTTTTGCTCCTTCGGTGAGAGGTAAAGGCAGTGAGAAAGGAAGACGTTGAATTTTGTTGTGAACAACCTTGGTAGACTCTTGTGATCCATCCAACTGAGGTAACAAGTTCGCTATTTGGTGTTTAGCTTCATTTCCAACCACCAGGGAAACACCTGGCAGAGCAGCCATTGCCTCTGGTTCCATTTGAGCCTGACAGCCTGTTACCACAATATGTGCTTGAGGCATGCGCCGATGGAGTGATCTGATCAATTGCCGGTTTTTCGAATCACTAGCTCCCGTGACAGTGCAGGTATTGACAATGTAAAGATCTGCTTCAGCATTCTCAGGCACAATCTGGTAGCCCTGNTGGCTCAACTGATGGCTTAAGCTCTCACTTTCCGAATGATTGAGGCGGCAGCCCAAGGTATGNAGNGAAACTCTGGTCGTCACGAAGGAAGATTGCTAAGGTATTGAACAGTAATTGTTTGCAGANTTTTGNAATAAACAAATAACGTTATCACAGGAAAGGCAAGTTGCGATGAAAAATTCNCAGTCTTGGAAGTGTCTTTTATTCATACTTGGTTGTTTNCTGGGGTTTGCTTCCACAGCAGAGGCTGTTGGTGTGCGCCTACAATTCTTGATCCCTGTTGGGGGTTCCGCTGAAGTGAATGGCTTCAATGAGGAAGATCCGCAAACAAGTGGACTCGGACTATCTCTCCTATTACCTGCGACAGAATCTCTACGGATCGTTGCGGGCTATAATTATTTTGCAGCTTCTATCGAAGAAACCCAGGACAACCAAACCTTGAACAGAAGAAATGATGGGGCCTTCTATGCTCATATTCTGGAGGCTGGTGTGGAATATACAGGTATCCAACTGTTCACAGATTATGAGTTGCTGCTGGGTTTGACGGCTCGAATCCCAATGAGTGCAGATGGTTCTGTCAAAACAACTGATACTGACAAAACTAATTCAACAGTAGATTCCACAAAGCTGAAAAGCACAGAAGCTGTTGGGGGCGGTGTGTTTGCAAACATAGGGGTTAGTCGTGGGCGGTGGGATGTGGGGATTTATTATCAGGGGACAAGCTTGGAATACGAGATTGAGGTTCCTCAACTGAGCGGGGAGGCAGAGAAGGCGAACGTGATGTTGANAGAGTACGGAATTAGTGTGGGGTATCGGTTTTGAATGGTGTTCTGTACCAGTTCATTCATCTGGGGACAAAGTAGCTGCTCGTTGTTGATGTTCTACGCAGAATTCATAGAGAACTGAGATTAANCCNGTAAGATCAATGGGTTTGCTGAGAAAGTGCTGAACCCCTGCGTTGATCAGATCGATCAGATAATGTGGCTCGTCATGGGCGGATATCACAATGATCATCTGNTGCCTATCCTTCCGNCTAATGGCTTTGACCATTTCCACTCCATTGACCTTTGGCATATTGATGTCTGTAATAATAATCTCGTACTTCCCTAGCTCGAACAGTTCCAGTCCTTCCTCGCCATTTTGTGCCAAATCAATTTTCTCAAAGAAATTTTTCAGTAACTGCGCTGTTTCCTGTTGCAAAATCTGATCGTCTTCCACATAGAGCAGGCTGACTCCCTTCGACACAGAGATCAGTTTCTCGATACTGTTCATCATTGAGATGCAACCTTTTTTGGGTAGTTGAGCAGAGATCCTGGCTGTTCCACTGACAAATTGAGATTTGTTGTTNNNGTCTCAGCNATCATGTTTTGCTCAGCATTTGTGGGTAATCGCTCATTGAGTTCCACTCGAAAACACGCTCCGCCATCTTTATTTACCACAGTCAACTTGCCACCAAGATGGTCTTCAATGATCATCCGGCTCATGTACAACCCCAAACCAGTACCATTGAGTTTGTTTTTCGTTGAAAAATAAGGAAAGAAAATTTGATCAACCACTTCCTCAGGTACACCACCAGCGTTATCCTGCACTTCTAGTACTTGCTTGTCCTCTTGAGCGTAAGTGCGCAATACAAGCCTCTTTCCTTCTATTTCGCTTNCCTCCAACGCTTCTTCAGCATTTTTTAGTAAGTTGATCAATGCTTGCTGGATCTCATTAGGAAACAATTCCAATCGGGGTAGTTNACCAAACTCCTTTACCAGTTCGATATCNTGAGTCTGCAGAGATAAGCCGATGATTTCCACGGTACGTTGTACCAACTCGTTGAGTCGTACAAATGCACGTTGACGGTCTGGACGAAAGAAATCTCGGAAATCATTGATCGTTCGAGAAAGAAAAGAGGTAGTATCTTGAATTTTTTTTAACTTCTCAAGCGTCCCCTCAGNNGTGGCATTACCAAGCTGCTGTTCTAATTTGATGGAAGATGCGATCATGTTGATAGTGGCTAATGGTTGGCGCCACTGATGAGCAATCATTGCCAACATTTCGCCCATGGAAGCCATNTTGGTTGATTGGACGAGCTGTTGCTGCATCTGCTGTAATTCCTCATAAGCCTGCTGCAATTCAGCATGGCTCGTCTGCAAATCTGTTGCAGACTCTTGGATCAGCTGAATTTGCAACAAAAGCTGNTTTTGAAGATGTTGAAAAGCATTGACAAGCTGGTGGGACTCCCAAGTGTTTGCTGGAATGTCAGCTAATTCAAGATCTCGAAGTTGAGATTCGAACTGCTGCAGAGAGTCACTGTTCCTAAGAGAATCTGTTTTCAGTAATGCCAGGCGGGCAGTTAACTGCTGAATCGGAGCAGCAACACGACGAGCTACCACTACAGAAATAATCAGCCCAAACAGTATTAAAAGTGCTTCAATAATCAGGAGTGATCGTTGATTTTCTGCAACGGCCTTGTCCAGTGGCTCCTGAGACAATCCAATATGCATGATCCCAACTAGTTCNCCCCAAAAAANTAACTGGCGGCGAGCCTCAAACACAACTTCTCCAGCTTTGCCACGTACTTNTTCGTCAATCAGTGCGTCGGCAAGAAGGACTTGTTCTCTAAGTTGGTAAGTTGCAGTCTGAAATTCTGTTTGATCTCTTTGCTCTTCACGATCTTCCAAAACAGTTATTTGCTCAGGATCCCACCTGATAACTTCAGGCTCATACTCCTCAATCAGATTATCGTCATAAGCAAAAAGAATTTCGTTCTCCATGCTGCGAACAAAGACATAAACTAATTCTGGTTGTGAATCGAGAAGAGTGAAGTTGATCTCCAGCTGAGCCAAATTTGCGGTGCCAACCCATTCGGTGGTCTTTGCTGCAAGAGATTCAGAGATCCAATAAATGCGTTCAAAGTATGCGTTGCGNAGACCCTCAACCTGGCGTTTTTGACCAATGTACCAGGTTAGTGCATTCGAGAGGAGCAAGGCACTCCCCAATGAGATGAGGAGCACCGTGCGGAGTCGGAGTGGTTGAAAAAGCATGAAGTGAAAGGAGGTCAGCGTGTCTCAATTTTTTGCAAGAAAAATAAGAATTGAGGCAAACGGCCTGCNAAATTAGGATNTTCTGCAANGGGAAATACCACGCTGTAAGGTCCACCATAAGCTGAAATGATTTTTTGATTGTCGAAGGATCGAAGAACAACGATTGGCTTGCTCAAATCATCTTTCTTCAGAGTAACAGAATTGCCCACGTATGGAGTGAGTATAACTTCATTGAAATCATCGGAAGTTAGAAAATCTCGTAGAAATGCTCCCTCTGTTTGTGTATCTCGATCTGGGGAAGCCAGTGGCTTTCGGTATCCTCTGGGAATTGGTGGGACGTAATTTAAGAGTTCTCCAGGGAGAGCCGCAATCGCATTAGCATCCATAATTCTAGAGTTTTCACCTTCGACAACGGTTAACTCTGGNGTGAGTGAGGTTCCAAGAATTACAGTATCGATGTACCAGTTGTATAAACCCTGGTCACTGACCTGCTCGTGCATCACCATATAGGGTCCACCTCGATTCTTTTTGATNCGTTTTCCGTCACTGGAGAAAGCGATCATCACATTGTCTTGACGAATCTGCTCAATTGGCTCGTAAGTGACATAGACGTTGTTGGCAATGAAAGTGACCCCGTCAATATTTTTATCAGCCCCNGTCANTTCGATGATTTTCTCAATTGAGATACCCTTGAACTCTTTCTGGCCATCGTCTGGGAAGTTAGGATCCTGGGAAGTGTAGGTTGTGGNGTTTGCTTCCATCATTTCCTGATCNAACACAATAGATTGTCCTGAGTCAGTGCCAAGTTGTCCGATGATCTGAATTTGTGTTTGACGCGCCAAAAGGCTGCTGTTCATCANAACGCACGTGAACGCGAGCAACCCCAAAATGAATCTTACTCGTTTCATACTTGTCTCCNGTCAAAGTTACCAAAGCTAGAACCACTTNGGGCTTGAATACGCTAATTGCTGCTTTGAATAAGATTTTAGTAACCTTTTTGATAGAAAAGAGCAAATTTGNCGTTTGAAACCAAGTGGGGAGGGGGANANNGCNGAAACTNTCCGAGGAGGAAAATGGANGTGGTCAACTTGTTTGAGTGACCACGTCAGCAGCGTCACTANTCNCCAGACTGTAGGACCCAGTTTTGNGGGTNGCCACAAAGNCTGTAGTCAGCTCTTGANAACCAACCGAGACAGCTCCAGGACAAAAATTGGGCAATGCGTGCGCTNTCCCAAGCACCNGGCANCCCTGAAGGTTCNATGCGCAAGANNTCAAGACGCTGATTAATTGGCAAAGATGGTGAGAGTAACTTTTCCAAACGGTCCATTTCTATTTGTCCATCGCGAGACAATTGCATTTGACTNCTCAATGCTGCTTCGAGTGCAGNTTCTGAAACTCCATTGGCTGNNGCATATCTGTCGGCTTCAGTTGAGCCTGNTTTACTAAGATTCGGCAAAATNANTTGACCAAGGCACATCCACACAACAAAAGCCATACTTGTCAGGAATANACCNTGGACTGTCTCAACACCAGCACCTGAGAAGAGGCTAGCCGAGTAAAANCCATATAAATTCCACAATATTGCTACCATAACACCTCGGTGTCTGCTGTGGGTTCGNANTGCTCCAATCCTACGTANNACTTGAGCCTTCAACTCGTCNTCAGACATTTCTAACCAGCGGGAAGGTATAATTGTTTTTTCCAGCCAAGGCAGTCCGGTAATGCCTCCAGCGAANGCAGGATCNTCTTCTTTCACCACTTCTGTTTTTCGACNAAGCAANTCACCNATCCTTCTTTGGAAGTTTTCTCGGTCTTCACCGTAAATNTTGTAACCAGCTACGANCCGGGCNAAGGGATTCTGCAACAGNAGCATCAAAGCGGANGTGCTCATTAGAAGNACCATCACCCCCAAAATTCCNTAGTGCTTTCCAATTTCCATTANCAGCGGACCTGATATCCACAGNANAGTGGCGTGCAATATGATACCGCGACTTAATCTCTTCCAAAATTTNGNAAAATTTTCTTTCCTGTAGTTTGTTAATTTTGGAATTATGAATCCACCCACTATATCNAGTGGGAGCATAATGCAAACGTAAGNCAGTACAATCAATGTCCACCACTGGATTTCCACGAACAGAGATGATGCTTCTGCTGGAAAAAGTTTTGATGGCCATTCATTGAACAGTCCCAAACATGCTATCAAAGTCCACANNATTAANTTNAACAANCCNAGCCAAGCTTTTGAAATCGTATATTGCATTTGCAAATCTATTTTTGAGAATNGTAGGGATAAAGAACCTACAATTTANCTTATGAAAAGGATTAAGATTTATCCGANAGATGAATCTTAATCCTTAANTNNTCGATTACGCTTTTGCAGCAGCANCTTTTGCTGAGGCTGGTGCGCTATCTAACATAGTTTTCTCTCTTGCAATGAAGTAAACCATTACTCCATAGACACATTTGCTGACTATGTCAGCNATNGTATATCCGACCTGTACGCCTATTTCAGCTTCTGCAGTTCCACCTGCGAGGTTGAANACGTATGCAACAGGGTAGAAAAGCCATGAAATCATCAANANCATTCGAGTCTGCTCNATGAGTTCTTTTACCTTGCCATCTTCTTCTGCAATTTCAGCGGCCAGCTCTTTCCAAAGCACCCGAAGAATATATACAAACGGTATCATTGCAAGCACAAAGAAAAGTGCCTGAGTTCCAGTGTTGTCTGATACCTCACCCGGGTAGCCCAAAGCGATCATGAGTACAGAGGCGATAACCAACCTGGTCAANACATCCTGCATTCTTTCACGNGTCAACGAGAGAAGAACGATCAGTTCTACCAACAACAATGGNACTGTTAGTAGCCAATCTACGTAGCGGTANGCGTCGTTGAACGGTACGCCTGTTGCCACATACATTCCGCTTTCACNTATCGCNTACGCGTCNTCCCAACTTTGGAAAATTCGGAAGTAGTGGTAGCCNGCAATCAGCACTACCAAACTCGAACATACGATAGCNGGCTTNTATTTCACAGCGATGTTNTCTTTGGCAAGAACAAAAAACGCNAAGGTGCCAAACATTGCCGCGATTGTCAGNGACAACATGTTNTAGATCAGTGAAAACTGATCCGNACTCAATTCAGGCATAAATTCTCCTTAANTAGGATTCAACATCAAATAAGAAAGCAAATAGCTTTCTTGCCTCNNNAATAAGCCGATGCAACCAATGGGTTTCTTAGGTNACTCAGCNTGNTCTCATCTTTTGANAAGAACGAAGTNNAAATCGACAAAAAGCAGACCAATTCTGAANAGTTAATTCGAAAAAATAATCTANNGAAATAATTTNTNATTATCATGATAAATTTAATANTTTTTAATTATTTNATAATAAATTTNGATNANAATTAATTTTNGTTCTTAGTTTATCATTTTTATACAANGATTTATCAAGAATGNATATTTGATTAATTCGATAGTTNAAAATNAATTTAGTGATGCAAATATNAATTTATAATTTCATGANAAATNNNTCGTNAAACTCTTCNCTTTTTTCTCACGNAANTATTAATTTAATTTTTAAANANAATTATCAGTATTTTANTAAGTAATTTGCCTAAGCACGNTCATTGCAGAGTGTCAANCCTTCATCCAATCTGCATACGGAGGATTCATGGAAATGANTATGAACGCNATTTATGAAAATCCATTTAGGGAACTGGGAGAGCGATATCTTTCATTGCATGTGAGCCATACGAAACAATCAGACAAAAAATTTGTTTCTGAAAAGAGGTGCTTGAATTCTTTGGACTGGGCATCGGAAAGAATTGAAATTGTGCCAGCAGAAATGAAATCTTTTTTACGGCAGAATGGGATACTACAAGATAGTGCTACCTATCATTTAATGACTGAAGGGAAACTCTTTAGAGCGCAGTTGGCCTTGGCGGCGGCACACCTTCATCGTTTAGATGAAAAGACTGCGCTACAGTTAGCCTGTGTAACAGAATTTATTCACAACGCATCGCTTGTCCATGACGATATTCAGGATCAGGACGAAACGCGCAGGAACAAGGCAACCGTTTGGAAGCATTACGGTGCAAATAACGCTCTACTCTTGGGGGATTTATTACTAAGTAAAGCTTATGAAATGTTAGGCATGCTAGGCATGCAGCACTACCGTGGTCCAAGATTGATTGGTTTGCTTGGTGAGAAGATCGCACTTCTGATTCAAGGGCAATCAGACGAATTGCAACACCAAAGTGATTTGACATTGCCACTGCAAACATACGAACGCATTGCACTCTGCAAGACAGGATCTCTACTGTCCTTCCCAGTGGAGGCAGCGCTAATTCTTTCAGGTGTTCAAGAGAGTGAGTGTGGTCGTGTGAGCCAAATTTTTGGTCGCTTTGGAGTGGCATACCAGATTCATGATGACATCATCGATCTTTGTGCTTTGAACAAAGGCCGGGATCTCCCTGGCTCGGATTTGCGCGAAGGTCGTGTCAGTGCGGTGATCTTAAAATTTTGGCAGCAATCTTCACCATCAGTGCAGATGCAATTTGAGGCTTTTTTTAAAGATGATCAATCCCGTCGAGACCCTGAGAAATTAGCCTATTGGGTCAATATGCTGGTCAACACACAGGTATTGGAAGCTTGCTTCCAATANCTCACAGATACGCTCACAAACTGTCGTGAAGAAGCTGCAGATCTACCTGATCCCCTGAGTTCATTCATGTTGTTAGTCATCTCTCAATTGGAAAAGCGCTTTCAGCCAGAACTGGAGATGTTGGCATGACCATATCGCCCACAGCCCTGGTAATCGGCTCTGGTTTTGGAGGTCTGGCTGCAGCTCTTCGTCTGAAAGCCAAGGGGTATGAGGTCACAGTTGTAGAGCGCCAGTCAGATCTGGGTGGAAGAGCACGAGTCTTTCAAAGAAATGGTTTTGTCTATGATGCAGGACCAACAGTAGTAACAGCACCATTTCTAATTGACGAACTTTTTGAACTCTTTAAACGGAACCCAGAAGATTACTTGAAAATTGTTCCAGTAGAGCCCTGGTACCGTTTTCGATTTAATGATGGAGAGACCTTTGACTATGGAGGTACCATCGAAGGTACTCTGAATGAAATTGAAAGGCTTTCACCAAAAGATCGTGATGGATATTTGAGTCTTGTCCAGGAGTCACGGCGAATTTTTGAAAAGGGCTTCAGCGAACTGGCACATATCCCATTCCATCAATGGGGCTCAATGCTCCGTCAAATCCCTGCGCTACTGAAACTTCGCAGTTATCGTTCGGTCTATCAGATGGTTTCAGCCCACCTAAAAGACGAACGCCTGCGTCAGGCTTTCAGTATTCAGCCCCTCCTCGTGGGTGGAAATCCCTTCACTACGACCTCGATTTATTCGCTGATCCACTACCTTGAACGTAAATGGGGTGTTCACTTTGCCATGGGCGGCACAGGGGCTATTGTGGCCGGACTTGAGAAATTGCTTCGAGAAGAAGGCGTTCAAATAAAAACAAATGCTACTGTCACCAAAATCATCACCCAACAGCGACGCGTAGCTGGGGTAAAACTTGAAAACAGTGGGGAAGTATTATCAGCAGATCTAGTGGTTTGCAATGCAGATCCCCCGTTTGTCTATCAACACCTGCTTGATTTTCCCCAGCGCAAACGTTGGTCAAATTGGCGTCTTCGTCAACTGCGCTACTCAATGGGGCTATTCGTTCTTTATTTTGGGACAACTCGTCAGTACTCAGAAGTTGCTCATCACACCATCACGATGGGACCTCGCTACAAGGAATTGCTGAGCGACATCTTTCATAAAAATCATCTTGCAGAAGACATGAGTTTGTACCTGCATCGTCCGACAGCAACAGATCCATCAATGGCTCCTGCTGGATGTGATACTTTTTATGTGCTCTCTCCCGTCCCAAATAACTTGAGTGGAATAAATTGGGAGGAAGTAGGGCCACGTTATCGCGATGAGGTCGTCAAGGAGTTAGAGCGTACTCTTCTACCTGGTCTGAGCAAATGCATTACAGAAGACTTTTTCGTGACTCCTGATTACTTTGAGCAGGAACTTCTGACCCGACATGGTACTGGATTTTCTATCCAACCGCTATTTACCCAATCGGCAAATTTCCGTTTTCATAACAAGTCAGAAGAAGTAGATGGCCTCTACTTTGTGGGTGCTGGCACTCACCCTGGGGCTGGGATGCCAGGAGTTTTGAGTTCNGCAAAAGTTTTGGATCAATTGATTCCCTCANCATCCAATCACACNGCTCCACCCAGAACTGTGAAAAAGACATNTTTNTCTCGCACAAATTCTGAGACACAAACTCATGTGGCGGTGCTAGCTTACAACGGGAAAAGCTTTCATTGGGCTGGTCGGTTATTACCCCAATCACAATTTAATGATGCCTCCTTACTATATGCTTTTTGCAGGCATGTAGACGATTTGGCAGACGAAGCAAGTGACCCTAGAGAAGCCAAAACTCAACTGGATGAATTGCGTCAGGACCTCTGGAGTGTCAAGCCCAAACAGTTTTTGAATCAAGCGTTTTGTGAACTGATTGAAGACCAACAGNTGGAGCNGTGNTGGGTAGAAGACTTNATTAAAGGTGTACTTTCTGACCTGGGGGAAGTCTGTCTGCAAACGAAGGANGAACTCCTCTGCTACGCCTATCGAGTTGCTGGAACGGTTGGTTTNATGATGGCTCAGGTTTTGGGCTGCCGTGACCCCCANGCGTTAGCGTTTGCTACTGACCTGGGAATTGCTATGCAACTGACCAATATTGCACGTGATGTCCATGAAGANGCTCAACGNGGTCGNCTCTACTTGCCCCAGGAATGGCTTGGAGAGAAGCCAGTAACTGCTGCACAGTTGGTTCAGGGGGANCAAGAAGCCNGTAAAGCAGCTGAGACAGCTGTGGAACGCTTGCTTGATCTCGCAGAATTGTATTATCGCAGTGGGTACCAAGGCATGCGCTACCTACCCATGCGAGTACGCTTAGGTATCCTCACAGCACGGGCACTTTATCGCGCAATTGGAGATGAAATTTACCCTGAGCCTAGCATAATTTGGGGGAGGCGAGCCCGGGTTTCTATGTCTCGTAAGTGTAGGTTGACCATCACAAGCTTGTTTGAATTTCTCTTCGATACCCGAACNTGGCCGGTGGGGAAACCTCAGCAACATGAGCCACAACTACACCAGCACCTGAATTGCATGCGGGTTGGATAAAATGCAGGTTTGGGACGCAATCGTACTTGGAGCNGGNTGTGCCGGATTGACTCTCGTCAACGAGATGATTGCTCGTGGTGAGGGCCGGCTCAAGATTTTGTTGTTGGAAGAAAGAAGCGAGTANACAAATGACCGNACATGGTGCTTTTGGAACACGCTNAATCATNGTTTTGAGAACGCTGTTTCCTACCGATGGTCCNGCTGGAGCGTTCATTATGCAGGGGAANTAGCCCANTGCCAAGGTACCTACCAGTATCAGTATTTGCGAGCNGAACACTTTTACAGGCTGGCTTTNGCTNCCATCTACTCCTCTTCAAAAATGATCCTGAGACTAGGAGAGCAAGTTCAGANTGTTCAGGAAGGGGAAGACCATGTTCGCATTCAAACCCATCAAGGTACTTACACANGNCGGTATGTAATCGACACACGNCCCACAGATCATCAACATANAAAAGTNGTGCCNCCGGATGTCCATTGGCTNCAGCATTTTNTGGGCTGGAAAGTAAAAACAAAGCAAGCTTGCTTTCAAAGTAATGAAGTNACTCTNATGGACTTTGATGGTGGCAGAGNGGCTGCTGAAATCCACAGAGTTANTAGCAAATACNCAGATGGCGCNCTGCCNGGTATCCCGTTCATCTATGTNCTGCCNTTCTCNTCAACTGAAGCNTTGGTCGAGAGTACTTGGTTTGGGCCAAAAATACTGGAAAAGAGTATTTATCNAGAACAGTTGCAGAANTACCTGCAAANGATAGAAACAGGGACCTACGATATCACGGAACAGGAATACGGTGTATTGCCNATGTCCACATTATCAACGAACATGCAGCCAACAAGAAGAATCAGGCATCTTGGTCTGGTAGGCGGTGCAGCTCGCCCCAGTACGGGCTATGCGTTCTTGGCAATTCAGCGTCAGGCACAAAAGCTTGCGGATCAATTATTAAAGGGAGAGTGGGATCACTTCCCAAATTACTACAGTACCCAATCACGATTGTTGGATGCCACTTTTCTGAGAGTTCTTCAAGAAAATCCACGAAGAGGACCTGAATTGTTTTGGAGGTTGTTTCGGTGTGCAAAGTCCGATGCACTTGTGCGATTTCTTGCCGATACTGCATCACTGAAAGATCTATGGGAAGTGACCACTTGTTTGCCCCCTGGACTTTTTCTCAAGCAAAGTCTTTTTCCAAACTTTTCACAGAAAAAAGAAATGGAAACCATCCAGATTCAGGAAATTTAGTCAGTGCTGAACATTCAATTAAGTGAGGGACAACAAAGACTTTTCTTACTACTTGGCGGCCTGTTTCTGCTAGCAGGTATGAAGGAATTTTTTGCTTGGCAAGAATGGCACTGGGGCTTTCTGTTTCTATTGATTGCCCTGCTGGGCTTGCCGCATGGTGCTTTGGATCATCATGTTGGCCGTTCCTGGCTTGAACCAATACAGGGACGAATCTGGCCACTCAGTTTTGGTTTTTTTTACTTGGGATTACTTGGTCTGGTCCTAGTCTGCTGGATTCAGTGGCCAGAACTACTGCTCTCTTTATTCCTGTTATTGTCAGTCCTCCATTTTGGCCAAGAAGACACTGCTGCACTGAGTCTGGGAGAAAGACTTTACTGGATACA
>NYVT01000045.1:0-27673 GCA_002684675.1 Deltaproteobacteria bacterium | reverse complement strand
TTGAAGATAAAATCAATCGTTTTTCAGAAAAAGATCGACACCAGATTTTTGTTGAGCCCGAAGGCTGGAACACTGTAGAGGGCAGAGCGATGAAGAGTATTTCTTATAATTTCATGAGTTGCTTCGTTGGTATACACAATATGGCAAGGCACTTGGGGCAAGGGCGTCTCTGTCCCCCAAAATGAAAATTTCCGTATAGGATCATCGCCCAACTGCTCTGGTATACCTCCCCAGTTGATCGTTCTTCTATCAAGCCGAGCTGGTGTACCTGTCTTCAGTCGGCCTAATTCAAGTTTACAATTTGCCAAAGCCAAAGATAATTTTACCGATGGTAGTTCATCGATTCTACCAGCCTGGATCCGGTTTTCACCTCGATGGATCAAACCATTCAGAAAAGTTCCTGTGGTGATTACAACAGAACCCGCCAAAAATTCTCCAGCATTTGTTCGAACCCCCTGGAGGATACCATTCTCAATAACAAGTTCCTCTACCATTGCTTTGACGATCCAAAGATTGGGCTCTCCTTTCAGGATAATCTGCATCAAACTTCTGTACTCATACATTTCTGACTGACATCGAGTTCCACGAGTTGCAGGACCTCGTGAGCTATTCAAGACTCGAAACTGAATTCCTGACTGGTCTGCAACTTTACCCATCTCCCCACCAAGTGCGTCAATTTCTTTGACTAGATGCCCTTTCCCAATTCCACCAATTGCCGGGTTACATGACATTTGGGCAATCTTTTCAATATCTATGGTGAGCAGGATCGTCTTGCAACCAAGCCGTGCCGAAGCCAGTGCAGCTTCACATCCTGCATGTCCACCACCAATGACAATGACTTCTGCGCTTTGCAAAGCAGCCATAATTGTAGCCCCCAGTGGAATTTCTACAAAATAGTTAAATAATTTGAAAATTATCAGGATTTTTCAGGAAGATCCAGCCAAGTGATTCCTGACTGGTCAACGGAAGACTAAAGAGGTTTTAGCTACGGATTGTACCACTTAGAACAGAGCGCAATTCATGAGGTTGAACGTAATTTAATTGCCGCAGAATCTGACCTAACAAGAGGGGAAATTTCTTTTGTAAAACCAAGGCTATCTGCAATTGTTCTTGGCCGAGAAGCCCCTTCTGGCGAAGTTGATCACCCAACTGTGAGTATTGAGTGATAAGTAGGAGATCAGGGTCAAAAATTCTCTTGGTTCTCTCCCAGAGGCTCAGATGAGCTATCCGTAATTTAAACAAAATTTTNCCNCGTAAAGACTCATCAATTTTCTCAAGTTGTTGTATTGCGATGGCTGCAATTTCCAAATCACTCTCACAAGCAACTGACAGGAGGATTGGNACAACTTTTTTACGAGGGCCNATATGCATCGCTGAAAGAATTGCCTTACGAATACTTGGCATGGCTGGCTGTTTAGCGATAGCCAATANTTCTCTGGTAAGTGCTGACTCTTTNTTTAAAAACAGTGCTATCGCNGCCACTTGTCGGACATGAGAATTGTCGGATTCACACAGCAACTGTTGGAGATCTGGTGTACCNAATTCCAGAGTTTGAGGGTCAATCGGTTGTTCTCCATCNAACAACTGATTTTTCTTTNGTAATTTCGAATGCTGGTCGTCAGACCCTTTCTCTCGGGGCGACTGATCAACGATTGCGCGAAGTTCTTTGTANGCTTCCGTGACAGCATGAAACTTTAGAGAATTAGCTNCTCCAACANNTGAATCGGGGTGGTANCGNAGGACAGCCTGTCGNTAAGCCTGTTTCAGTTCCTGATGAGTTACATCCGGCCTTACACCAAGTTCTGCATAGGGACTAAAAGTNTGATTCATTCAATTCCATTGAGGGGGTTACTCCATGTGATCCTCATTTCTAGTANGAACCAGCTGCAAAGAGCATGCACTCAAAGTAATTCAAATTTTCATAANCCTAAAGCATTATTTAAGTCACTAAATTTAAATGGTAAATTTTTATTTTAATTTTCTNANCCCCATCCTGATTAAGATTTTATCAAAATACTCTCTACAGAGCTGGAAGGGTATCGGTGGGATTTTTTTCNAGTAGTTGCTGATCGTGAAAGTAACGAACAGTTGTNTTTGCAGAGGCGTGCCGAGCATATGCTTGAACTTTCTGAAGAGGCTCTCCCAGTTCAAGTGCAAGTGTAATNGCGGTATGCCGGAGGTANTGTGTNGAAATTTTTATACCGATAGCGTTTCCAAGGCGACGGATAGCTTCATTTATNGCCTTGCCAGTCATTTGGTTGCCCATACTGCGCTGTCCNAAGGAGGGGAACACCCATGGTGTACTCAAACCAGATAACTGTAAGTCACCTCTCCAGACTATCAATTCTTGATAAAGCTCTTCTCTNATTTTNAGTTTTTGTGGGACACCACTCTTCGTTTCCTCAAGAATAGCTATCCAAAATCGACCATCCTGACGTATNTTTTCCCAGTTTAGTACAGAGGCTTCGCTTCTTCGTGCTGCAGTNAAATATAGAAATTTTAACAACAATTTATTCCTGTGACGGAGTAAAGTCTCCACTCGCTCGTCGTAGGCTATGTTCTCATTTGCATCAAGCATTTGCTGAAGCTGATTAATTCGCAGAGCTCCCTTATTGCTGAGTTGGGAGACTTTCTCGTTGCGGATAAGAGAGGACTTGAATGGATTTTGTCGAATATATCCACACTCTGCAAGGACACGACAGATCTTTTTCAGTGCACTCATAGCTTGATTGATGCTAGCGGATTTTTTTCCGCTNAATTTAAGATGCTCCTTNTATTCTAGCATTCTGAGACTATCAAGATGTTCTAGGTCTTGAGTNGAATGCAGATCAGCCCATTTCTGGAAGTCTTTTAGGGCTCGCTCATAAGCTCGTCTNGTATTCACGGCATAATTGCCAAAAACCAATTCTAAAGCTCTNTGAGCNGGGANGCTACGAGGAAGATTTTGGGGTAAGTTGACAGGCGTGAGGTCAGTCATGAACTCAACTGAAAGTTATAATCTTGNTAAGTTCTCTGAAGGAACCATCGCACCCCAGGTGCCTGCAACAAATTTTCCGCAGGAAGACATAACACTTGGCATTTNGTTNTNGTTTTTTCCTTCCAAGAAAATGAGTTANNTAAAATGTTTGACAATCCAAGCACTGATTTATCAGTNACTTTNAGAGTTTTGTTGCCTGCCNAAAATTGAACTTCACCAAATTCAATGATACCCAAAGCGTTATTCGGAATGAGAACTGGCTGATTTTTTTTGAGATTTATTGGTTCAGATTTTTGTAGAAGTGACTTCAGTTGGTCATTACNTAGTCCATACTGAAGCATTGGGAATGTTCTAAGATAGTCACAGCCATTAAGTAACGAAATTCTCTTCTTCAATAATTTATGTGCTTTCAGCAAGTTCTTGTATGGATTTNTGGGGATCGGTAAATAGCAAACTGGACCAACGGCAACAATCTTCTGTGATGANGGTAAATCCGCCAGTGCATTCGCCTCNCCAAGTANTGTCCCTACTGGGTAGAACATTCCNTCTTGCTCAACCTGCCCTGTTAAAAGTAGTGGTATATATTCANCCTCTTNAGCCTGAAAAAGTAATTTTTGACCCCTTGTAATTTCTGCTGTTGGGTACGTCATTAGTTTTTTCAGTTCCTCTTTGCTCAGTGTTGGAAAAAGTTCTTGAAGCCACTGCAGTGCTTTATCCTTCAAAAATTTTTCCTTACTCATTGGCACTCTGAGGTCAGACGACCCAAACTTCACAGTNCANGCAGATTCAATTATTTTAAGTTCGTNNTGCGAAAANGGTGAGGAAGAATGTGCTAAAATAATTTTTCTTGATTTATCATCTACAAANTCTTTCGCCTCACCATGAATCATGCCCCCACCAGCGTCGATTTTTTTGACATCNGTAGTTTGTAGATANTTATCAAATATCTTTTTATANAAATTTTCACTGATGTGATATTTTGATTCAGGGTTTTTCATCCNNCCCAATACTGCACTTGAANTGATNTCGGCTAGATGTGCATAAGTNTGAGTTTTCNCACCCTTTTCGTACTTGAAGAAGAAAATATTAGTATCTACTGGATGNGGCGAGAAACATGGCTTGACTTGAACAAATTTTGAAATGCTACTCCATTCGTCCANTTCAAGATCTTTGNAATCAAAATACTTTTCAATTTCCTGGGTGGGCAACCCNATAAGTGCCGACAGTTTCTGAAAAGTTGAATGACGGACCAATTTGGANGAATAATATCTAATCCTTCGCCCAGAAAGAAGTAAATTTGTCAAGCCAGCAAAATGATCATCGTGTGAATGAGTATGAAAAATACCAGCTATTTCACTTAAGCTAATCCCTAACACTTCAAGAGTGTAGTGTAAGTTCGGACCAGCATCGATGAGATAAGGTTCTCCTTCAATCATTAGTAAACTTGCCATACATGGTCGAAAGCGATCCCAACCATCNCCCTCACCAGTATGCCAAACGGCAAACCGNTCTCTTGGTAACCATTGNTCTGAAAGTTTGTACGGAGCCGGATAAGTCTCNTCATTTTTAAGCCTCAGATCTACGTCAATGCATTCCAGCCCCATTTTNAATTGATACTGATTCACTCCTNTACGACTNACCANTAAGTCATCCTTNAAGCTATGCCATCCNGANTCNNCGACAATGCAGGTTGACAATAGCGCATCCGGTGGTTTGATACTACCAAAAGCGAACTGCATCTTCATTGCCATCATTTCGGTAGCATCTTCAAGACTCACCCCGCAATCGATCAACTCTTCAGGGGTAGTCAGGCCGTAGTTTCCACAATAGATGTATTGAAGTTGAGACTGAACTGCNTTGGCATTGCCAATGAGTACAGGGCGTTCGCCCTTGTTNTTGGGATGATTAGGNATGATTTGTCCTTGCTTATAAAACATTTGCAGAACTGGGAATTCTGCCATGTTTGCCGGCAAACCATTCTGTAGGAAATTATCTGCTAGTAAAATGGCATTCGGGCCAGTTTCAAAAGTAGCCCCGTTTTCCGTAACCACACTGATCTTCCCCTTGATGGTTAGATGCTTAACCGCATCAGCTGGACAACCGCAAAGAATACGTAAGTCTGCTTTGGGTACCTCTAGCCAAGAAATCCCTGGCGCCAATATTTCGTAGATGAGTTCAGCCAAAATTAAAACTCTGATTGATGATCTTCAATAGACTATCTAGCTATTTGCTAATGGTGCAAAAAAGGTGCGTTCTTTTGCTTGTCAGAGTTTGAAACGAAACATAGCGCTAATTCGATTGCAGCTTCCATGGAATCAGAGTCCGCGTTAAATTGGGAGGCTCGGTCGAAAGCTGTCCCATGATCAACTGATGTGCGAATCAATGGTAATCCCAGGGTTACATTTACCCCTTTTTCAAATCCAAGCAGTTTGAGAGCAATATGAGATTGATCATGATAAAGCGCAATAACTGCATCGAATTCACCCTTGCGATGCCTTAAAAAAACAGTGTCTGGCGAAATGGGACCGACACAATTTATGCCAGCGTCTTCCATCAATTTTAATGCAGGAAGAAGTAATTTTTTTTCCTCATCACCGAATAGGCCTTCCTCTCCGGCATGAGGATTCAAGCCTGGCAATGCAAGCCTTGGATTTTTAATACCCATTCTTATGAGGGCATCTTTAGTTACTTGAGCAACTTCAAGGATTCGTTTTGGTTGAATTTGATCAATTGCATTAAGCAGAGAAACATGGGTACTGACATGAACCGCTCTCAGTCCTTCAACGGTAAGCATCATAATGGGTGGGGCACCGTTACTCAATCTCGAGAGAATTTCAGTGTGTCCTGGAAAATAATAACCAGCCATATGAAGGGCTTTTTTGCTTAAAGGGGCAGTGGAGATCGCATCAATCTGGTTTGCGAGCGCTGCGTCAATTGCCTCTTTTAAAAAATGAAATGATGACTCTCCACCCCATGCACTGACTTGCCCAAGCTGCCAGTTTCTGCCGGAGTGCACTTTTAAATCCACAATACAAGGCCCATTAGGTAATTCAGCCAAATTCTCACACATTTTTAGTTGTAGGGTTGAATCAAGTTTGCTGGTAACCTGTTCAATAATCCAGGCATCACCAAAAATGACTGGATGCCAATCTAAACGTGAATTCAGTTTCGTGAGTGCCCTAACTATGATTTCGGGGCCGATCCCATTGGGGTCTCCCATCGTGAGACCAATGATTGGTTTTCTTTTTTCAAGCATGAAATCAAAATGGATTTAAAAAACCGAACAGTTTTAGTTACCGGAGCGGGTGTGCGTCTTGGTCAAGCCATCGCAGTCTCACTTGGCCAACAAGGAATGAAGGTGGCCTTACATTACCATCAGTCTATGGAGGGGGCAAAAGAAACCTTAGATCTTATGGGTGGGGACATTAAACAACATGGTTGTTTTCAAGCTGACCTTAGACAAGTATCCAAGATTGAACTGTTGATTCAGCATATTGAAGAGAAACTTGGCCAAATTGATGTGCTGATCAACAATGCTGCTGACTTTTTCCCTACACCTCTTGGTGAAGTAAGTGAATCAGAATGGGATCATTTAATCTCACTGAATTTAAAAGCACCATTTTTTCTCTCACAATTGGTTGGAACATCAATGCTTAAACAAGGACAGGGTAAAATTGTGAACATTGTAGATGTAGCTGCAGAAAGACCCTGGCCACAGTTCTTACCCTATTGCGCATCGAAAGCTGGACTGGTCTCGCTGACAAAGGGGCTCGCTAAGGCCCTGGCTCCAGCAGTACAAGTCAATGCGGTAGCGCCCGGAACAATGCTTCCTCCCCCTCAGATCAGTTCTTTTAGCCAAGATTTAGCCATTGAAAGAAGTCTACTAAAAAAAATGGGACGCCCTGATGATATCGCCAGAGCAGTCACCTATTTTCTTGAAAATGATTTTGTTACCGGAACCGTATTACCCGTTGATGGCGGAAGAATGCTAGCTTCCTGAGCCAATTTGTCTTGCTACACGTAAAATACAGAGAGATGATTAACTCTTTAAAATTCTGTTGATTCAGTCACATGGAGTTACCGAATGAAGATTGATGGCAAGCAATTGACCTTCCCCAAATCTATTCCTGTCAAGTATTCAGCAAAACTAATCAAAGAAGTCGATGGTGAGATCACTATCGAAGCTGAAGACGAAGAATCCTACCTAAAAGTGTTCACACCCTTCCGAGGAGTAGCAAAACTCTACGTTTTTGAAAATGAATGTTGGGTCGATGCAGAAACTTCCCAACCCTTCTCAGGATTTGATCTTTCAGCTCTTGGGCTCGACCAACTTGGTAATCTAGAAAAGGATGAGGCAACAAAACCGCCGAAAATCATCACCTAATTTCAAATAAAAACATTAACTCTTGACCGCTCAGGTTTTTGATCAACTCTTGGTCATCAACATCCCTTCTTTTCACATAATTTATAATTATTTAAAATGACAGAACGGATTCTGAACGCAGACATTGTCCATGAAATGAGAGACTCCTACATGGAGTACGCAATGAGCGTGATTGTTGGACGTGCTCTTCCGGATGTACGTGATGGCCTCAAGCCTGTCCATCGACGTGTTCTCTTTGCAATGCAAGATCAAGGAAATCATTACAATCGAGCATATCGGAAATCAGCACGAGTCGTTGGAGATGTGATCGGTAAATATCACCCTCATGGTGATGCAGCGGTGTATGACACAATCGTGAGGTTGACCCAGCCTTTTTCAATGCGATATCAGCTGATTGATGGTCAGGGCAATTTTGGTTCAGTTGATGGGGACGCTCCAGCAGCAATGCGATACACCGAAATTAGAATGAAACAAATCGCTCACGAGATGATGAATGATCTGGAAAAAGGTACCGTCGATTTCATTCCCAACTACGATGATTCTCAACAAGAACCGACGGTACTACCGACCAAAATTCCGAACCTACTGGTCAATGGATCCACCGGCATTGCTGTGGGCATGGCCAGCAACATACCTCCACACAACCTACGTGAAGTCCTCAATGCATTTCTCTACTACATAGAACATCGGTATANTACTTCCTTGNCAGATCTACTNGAGCTTCTGCCTGGCCCAGACTTTCCTACCGGTGGAATTATTATGGGCAGAAAAGGAATTTATGATGCCTACATGAATGGCAAAGGGATCATTCGCATTCGGGCCAAGACTCATGTTGAAACCCACAAAGACGGTCGTGAAGCCATCATCGTGACAGAGTTACCCTTCATGGTGAACAAGGCAAATCTACTCGAAAAAATTGCTGAGATGGTGCGCGAAAAGAGATTGGAGGGAATCACAGATCTNAGAGATGAGTCAGATCGTAAAGGCATGCGGATGTATATTCAGGTCCGTAGAGGTGACGATCCAAATGTTGTCTTGAGCAATCTTTTCAAGCACACGGCTCTACAGTCATCTTTTGGAATCACGATGCTCGCAATTGTCGACCGCCAACCTAAGGTACTATCCCTTGCTCAAACATTGGAATTTTTCCTTCGACATCGAATCGAAGTCGTCACTCGCCGTACCCAATTTGAACTTAACCAAGCCAAAAATCGCCTACACATTCTAGAAGGCTTGATGACCGCTCTCGAAAATTTGGATGAAGTAATCGAAGCCATTCGCAAGGCTGAAAATGGTCCTACTGCCCAAGCAGTTCTGATGGCTGATTACTCTCTTTCACAACGCCAATCCCAAGCAATTTTGGAGATGCGCCTCCAGCGTCTGACAGGGATAGAGCGAGAGAAGATTCGCGAAGAAAACGAGCAANTAACCCTTAAAATTGCTGATCTTGAAGATATTCTCCAACGTGAGGAGAGAGTAATTGAAATCATCCAAACAGAAGCAATTGAAATCCGTGAACGTTACGGTGATGAACGGCGAACAGAAATTGTTGAAGATGCCTCCGACATTGCAATTGAAGATCTGATTACCGAAGAAGATATGGCCGTTACAATATCTCACGAAGGATATGTTAAGCGGACTCCTGTTACTGAATATCGTCTTCAACATAGAGGGGGACGCGGTGTTCAAGGTGCAACCACTAAAGTTGGTGATTTCGTTGAACAGATGTTCGTAGCATCTACCCACGATCATTTGTTGTTTCTCACCAATCTAGGGCGAATATACAGAGCTAGGGTCTATGAACTTCCTCAAGCAGGTCGGACAAGTCGTGGGAAACACGCAGCAAATGTTCTTGAACTACAAAAACAAAATGAAAAAGAAGGCACCCAAGAAGAGACGATTCGGACTTGCTTAGTGATACCTCGCAATTTCCAAGAAAGGTCAGATCTGAAGCATATTTTGATGTGTACAGCCAATGGTATCTGCAAGAAAATTGATATGTTAGATCCTACCAGAGTACGTCGAAATGGCATTCGAGGAATCAGCTTGGATGAAGGGGACACCCTAATCTCAGCAGCATTGACAGATGGGGACCGTGAGTTGTTTTTCACTAGTCGCAATGGTATGGGATTACGTGTTCACGAATCAACGATAAGATCCATGGGACGTGATGCCCGAGGAGTCATTGGAATGCGTCTCGAACCAACTGATCAAGTGGTTTCTGCTTTTACCCACTCTGGCTCAGGAAGGATGCTAACAGTTGCAGAGAACGGCTATGGGAAGCAATCAGAAATTGATGCATTTACATTATCAAAGCATCGTGGCAACAAAGGCTTGCGCACGATGCGAACCAACGAAACCACNGGTCCAGTTGTTGAAATGTTGGAAATTGAGGAGGGAGAACAACTCTTACTGATCACCCAAACTGGCCGGATGATTCGAATACACACTAATCAGATCCCAATCATTGGAAGAGTTACACAAGGATCACGTTTGATAAGATTACAGGAAGATGAGCGTGTCATTGCTATTTCTACAGTAACGGAAGAAAACGAGGATGCCGAGGAATCTGAGGTCGTTACAGAGGAAAGTGAAGTGTCTGAAGAAGGATCTGGCGCGGTCGAGTGAACGAAGAAGGGCTGGCGCATTTTCTGCATTTTTTGCTGCAAATTGCCTTTTTTCGCCACTTTTCAAGGGTTGTAGACATGCGAAAAATCNNTTCACTCCTGCTCTCTATTTGTGCTTTGGCAGTCCTGGCCAAACCCNCATTAGCTCAGGAGTTACCCTCTGGACATATGGTAGATCACCTTGATGTCATACCCGGTGATCCCTCCTACCTAACCATTAGAGGGGTTTTTGACGAATCACTCTTTTCGGCCATCCAGGTTGAAACTGGAAACACTCCTGGTAAATTTCAGGTTTCCATTCCACAAGCCTTTCTGAACAATGTCACCTTGCCTCAAAAAGAGATGGNTTTTGCTGAGGAAGACGGGGTCAAGCGCGTTGAACTTCAAGAGAAAATCAGTAGAACTGGTGGAGGGAATGTAGACTTTTTGGTAGACATGCAGATCTTTACAAGCACTGGAGATGTCTCGCTTGAGTTNGACAGAGAAAAGTCAGATGGACAGCAGCTTGCCTTTGCCCTAAAACCAATGCGTAAGAGACTTGGATCGCAAGATCGAGAGCGAGCAAGTTCACAAATATCTGATCCGGGTATAGATGATATGGCAGCTTCAGCGGGCCGTGGTGAAAGGCAACTCAAGCCCATGGCATCGCAAGCTCGAGATGCCGTGATGCTTCACCCTGTGGCAGCTTTGTTGATGTATCAACAACCGCTACAGCTCAATGTATCTGTATTGAATGCTTCCACCAAAGATCAAAATGCTCAAAGACTTGCCATTCTTTTGGATCGACAACAAAGGCAGAAATTAGAGGAACAAGTTGGAATGCGATTAGAAGTCACGAACATTTCCTCGGTTAGGGAAGGGATGGTACTACCCAAAACTAAAATCTACTTTAGACCTAATTTTATGAAAGCAGCATTAGCTCTGTCNGAAGTAATTCCTGGGGAACAACTTGTAGAACAAATGCCATCCAGTCATAAGGGCAGGATGGGCACTGATGTCGAAGTTTATGTAGGAGAAAATTTTGAGTAAGCAACGACAAATTCGCACAGTAGTAGGCTGGCTCCTACTAATATNTGTTTCATTCTTCCCTAAAGGAATTTTAGCTTTTCCTGAGTACACTTCCAAACTTAATGCAATTAAATTAGCTGAAACTTTGGACAAGGGGCTCTACAGAGACCTCCGGATATCTTCGGTGTTCGTCAAGAATCGTACTAACGATGAGCATTTTCTCCAAGCAGTATTGGAGGATGGGTCCAGTCAGGAGTGGAAACTAGACCAAATCTATGATTGGTCGTTGAAAGACCAACTCCAACTGACAGGAAACAGAGTTTTGGTATTTCCATCCAGCGAAAGTACAGAATTTGGAATTTTAAACAAAAATGAGTTTTACCGCCTAGTGCTGACCTCTCAGGCTTATGTGAAGACATACGGAGAGCACGATTTGCTTGAGGGAAAAAGAATGACTTACGGGATCAGAAGATTCCGTATGCTACATCCTGGCGAAGAAGAGCAGTTTGCTACCGATGATCAAGGCAACCGTTTCCGTTATGTTCTCGAACTGGACAACGGAGGTAGAGAAATATTCACTTACCTGGATGCTTATCAACTCATGAATAATGGAGCCTTTATCCAAGAACCCTTGGAGGACGACATCATTCTAAGTCAACCATTCTTGGTTAGAGAGTTAGTGGCTTTACCTAGGCAAGTTGAAGATGAACTCAGAAACATATGGCGCTTTGGGGTAGAGATCATTTTTGATCAAAATATTGCGTTGACTCCCGATTTGATACCTTACCAAATTGTTGAGCAGAATCTTCGTGATCCCGAGACGGGGCTAAGGAAAAACCAATTCTTCATCCAAGTAATGATCCCGAACGCTGAGAAAATTCGAGAAGTTCCAGGTTTTCGAACACTTGAGTACCTGCAGCACGTTGAAGTTGTGACTGACGTAGAGCATCAGCAGAGAATCTTTCTGAAAGCGCAAATCAATCCACAGATTTTTGAACTACCTCCCTTCGTAGAAGTAACTAGCAACAATTCCATTGTTGTCAATTTTTTCAGTGTCACAGATCAAAGTGTGACNCGCAGGCAGCAGTTCTTAGAATCCAGGATTCCGATTGCAGGGTTACAATCAGCATTTTTTAGCTACCCTCAGGAAACAGAATTTGAACGCTATTACCTTCAGGCAGTAGANCANATTCGTTCGGCACAGCGACAATCAAACCTTCACNTNAAGATTGAAACTTACCTTAATGCGNTAGATAGCCTACATGAAGCAGCGCTTCAGGCACAAAATGATCAGGAAATTGCTCAAGCACTTTTGCAGCGAGACACTCTNCTGAAGACGCTACCAGATCTGATCATTTCGAACACACAGCGCAAAATTCTCGAAAGTACTCAAATGGAACAAGACAGCATTCAAATGGAAGAGACGAGAAGGCAACTACTTTCTCACCTGGACCGAGCTGCTGATTTTGCTCCACAAAGAGANCAACAACAAAAAATAGCTTCCCTTCGCAACATTCTTCGATAATTTTTAGGAGGGCTCAGATCCCTCCTAAACTAAACTTCCTCCCTTGTGCTTCTTCCTCNATCTGNTAGCCTTTTTGAATCAATCTCAATAATTAATTTAAGGTTGGTGTGCGGGTCAAAACTATTCTTCCCGAGTGGCATCCGCCNCCTTTGGGCTGTTTTACAGCTTTTTTGTTAGTGATAGTATTTTTTAGTTGGTTTTACTTCTAAAAGCACTCCTGGAAATGATGATGATAGAAACCAAAGAGCGAGATGGTTCGAACTCAAAATTGGATCTGGAATATGAGAAATTGATGCAGGATATTGAGCGCAGAAGAATGTTGATGGTCCTAGGCTTNATTATCTGGAATCTTGCCTGCCTATCACTTCTGTTCATGCCTTTGATCCAGTTGTTGAAGTTAGAAAGTCATTATCCAATGATGTTTGGGAATGTAGCCATATCATTTGGTCTGCTCTGCTATTACTGGCGGCGCCAGGCTCTTCCAAGTAATGGGNATCAATGACTGNATCAAAACTTAGCCCAGCTGTAATTACTGTTGGAGAAGAACTTGTCTGGGGAGAATTGGCAAATGCAAATCAGCAATGGATGCTGCAGTGGCTAAAGGAACAGGATCAGCCAGCAGGAATAGCGATGACTTTACCAGATCANNAAGATACAATAGCTAAATGGCTGAGAAATTTGTACAAAGAATTTTACCCTTTGATCGTTTCAGGTGGGATTGGTGGAACTCANGATGACTGTACCCGACAAGCNATTGCGCAATCATTAGGTATTCCAATNATCCGCCATCATGAATGCTATGAAATTTTGNTAGAAAGATATCAGGATCGNTTAAANGAGGCACGTGCCCGAATGGCGGATCTNCCTGAAGGATGTGNATTAATCGAAAATNTTGAAGGGGCACCAGGTTTTCATGTACAGGGNATTTTTGCGTTTCCNGGTTTTCCAAGCATGTTGAAGGCAATGTTACCTGTCACNCTNCCAATATGGAAAAGAAGTTCATCTGAATGGAAAATTCAAGAAATCATCTTGAACATTCCAGAAGGTGATGCCGCCGAAGCTGTGGAAAATTTCAGTAAGCAATGGCCAAATGCACGTTTGGGAATTTATGCGCACAGTCTTCAGGAAGCTCCTCGCAGAGTAACTCTACGCCTTCGATATCCAGCCAATNCTCCAGCTGTGCAACAAGCTTTTGAAGAATTAGTTCAACAACTCCGCCTAACCATTGCCTTGTAAAACATGATCTGCGTAACCAACCTTGGCATGCAATATGGCGCCAAGGTGCTTTTCAGAAATGCCAACATCAACTTTGATCCAGGTAAACGCTACGGCCTAGTCGGAGCCAANGGGGCCGGNAAGTCAACTCTTTTACGAATTTTGACCAGTGATGAAAATCCCACAGAAGGGAAGATATCTGTCCCTAAAGAACTGAAAATCGGATTTCTACGTCAGGATCATTTNAGTTATGAGGATCACGTTATTATCCATGTTGTGATGCAAGGACGGAAACGTCTTTGGCAAGCCATGGAAATGAAAGAAGAGCTCCTAATGAAGGANGAGATGGATGAAAAGACCGGTCATCAGCTTGCAGAACTAGAAATTATTATTGCTGAAGAGGATGGGTACACTGCGGANGCCTTTGCCGCAGAGTTACTAGCAGGACTGGGAATNAGTGTTAATTATCACCATGAAAAAATGAAGGCTCTCTCTGGTGGTTTCAAACTACGTGTACTGTTAGCACAAGTCCTTTTCAGTGATCCTGACTTATTGCTACTTGACGAACCAACCAACCATCTTGATATCATCTCAATCCACTGGCTTGAAGAATTCCTTAAAGACCANTTTCAAGGAACTCTNATTTACATATCNCACGATCGTGATTTTCTCAATGCTACNGCTACGCACNTTGTGGACATCGATTATGAGGAAGTAATTCCATACACNGGCAACTATGAGCGCTTTCTCGCTGCAAAGGAATTGGAAAGTTTCCAACGTCAAAAGGAAATTGAGAGCGTTGAACGTAAAGCTGCTGAGATGCAGGCATTTGTAGACAGATTCAAAGCCAAGGCAACNAAGGCCCGCCAAGCTCAATCACGCGCNAAAATGATTGAGCGACTTGAAGTTCCGGAAGCAAAACTTTCTTCGAGAGTNTNGCCTAAACTGCAGTTCCAGCAAAAACGATCTTCCGGGAAAGTCGTACTAACACTAAAAAATATTCAAAAAGCTTTTGGGGCTTTGAAAGTTCTTAATGGCATTTATACGACGATTGAGCGAGGCGAAAAGNTTGCCTTAATTGGTCCCAATGGTATTGGTAAATCTACGCTACTCAAAATCGCTTTAGGGCAAATGGATCCGGATAATGGAGAAAGTGCCTGGGGTTATGAAGCCCAAGTATCCTACTTCGCCCAAGATCACCATGATTTGCTCAAAGAAAGGACTAGTGTATACGACTGGCTATTTGCTCAGGCGCCCNATGAAACTGTGGGGACCATAAGAGGCCTTCTTGGCCAAGTGTTGTTTACCGGCGATGACGTTAAAAAAAGTGTCAATGCTTTAAGTGGAGGGGAATCAGCAAGACTATTGTTTGCGAGGATGATGCTAGAAAAGGGNAATGTACTTGTACTTGATGAGCCCACAAATCANATGGATCTTGAGGGAGTNGAAGCTCTTTCNGATGCGCTGCAGAAATTTGAGGGGACTGTAATTGTCGTCAGTCATGATCGACACTTCGTCAGTAAAGTGGCCACACACATTCTAGAACTGACTCCAACTGGGNCTAGAGACTATTCAGGTCCATACCAAGAATATTTGGAAAGATTTGGCGATGACTATTTGAATCGTGATTCAGCTTCATTGCANCANCAAAAACCAAGCCAAACTCAAAGAGAAANTACTNAAAAAACAAAAACACTAATAAGTCATGAAGAACGTAAATTACAAAAGCAGCGCATTAATCAACTNCAACGGACGGTAGAACAACTTGAGCGAGAAATCTCNAAAAACGAAGACCAACTTCAGAATATTGAANAGAATTTTGGTAAGGAGGGATACTTTCAATCCGCCGATCCCATGGAAATTAAGAAACTTCAGGTAGAGCAGGAAAGTGTGCAAAAGATGCTTACTCAACATNTACAGAATTGGGAAGCAANTAGTCTNGAATTAGAAAAGCTACGTCAGACTGCCTAATCCATGCTGAACAGTTNAAATAAGTTGTGCTTGATTCTACGGTNCCTTGATGATTTTAAAACGTANTGTATGATNTTTGACCTCATCTGATTGTTCTAAAAATTACTNTTNCAAACTCAGAATAATCTCCTACCATCAATTTTCCTGAGTTCTTCAGAGTGTCCTCAGCTAAACCAATAAGCTAAAACCAAATGACCGATCAACCCATTGAATCAACAGTTGAGGTTACGGAACGAGAACTACTGGTTCAGACTCTTCGGTTGCAGGAACAGGCCTCCGTCTCAAACATATCCCAACTGGTAGAGTGCAGAAAACAACTCGANCTTGCCCGNNTACAATGTCAGATGCTGCAAAACACAATTGCAAGAAGTGNTGAAGGTGAACTCGTGGATGAGGTCAGGGAGCTTTTGGCNCAGGAACAACTCAATCTTGAGGGCTTGACTTACGACTACATGCTGTTGCTNGAAGAAGAACGCCAGTGGCTCATGCTTTTCGTTAGATGTTTTGATGAAATGAGTTTTCCTGAAAAAGGCCTCTGGAAAAGCTTCTTTGATGAAGTCATGGAAGAGAAAGACTTTGAGTACCGGCAATTTTTCAACAAAAGAAAAGAATCGCTCGAGGGCATGAGACAGCAAAATCTTGCAGCAGTTGCACCAGAAGATTCGGATGTTGAGGAAAAGNCTGTAGACCCACCNTCAAGCATTTGATTTTCAATGCGCATACAAGGGCTGCGCNTCGCCGGATTCAAATCATTTTGCCATCCCACCTCCTTCACTTTCCAACATAATGGGGTCACCATTGTNGTNGGCCCCAATGGNTGTGGNAAATCNAACGTAGTTGACTCCATCCGCTGGGTACTTGGTGAACAAAGAGTTAAGCAACTGCGTGGAGGTTCCATGGAAGATGTCATCTTTGCCGGAAGCGCCTACCAAAAACCGTTGGGTATGGCCGAAGTNACACTNACCTTTACAAATCCAGCTGGCGACACACTCCCCAAGTACCGAGAATTCAGTGAAATTGAAATAACTCGGCGCCTCTATCGCTCAGGTGAGAGCCAATACTTGATCAATAAAACTCCAGTTCGATTGCTTGATATTCGCGAACTTTTCATGGACACCGGAGTCGGAGGAGGAACAGGTTATTCCATTATCCAACAAGGAAAAATTGAGGAGATGATCAATGCAAGACCTGAAGAAAGAAGAAATTTTATTGACGATGCTGCTGGAATCGTAAAGTTTCGACTTAAGCGNCAATCTGCTGAGAAACATCTGGATGAAACTCGCCAAAATTTNCTTCGGGTCGATGATGTTCTTNANGAGTTGGAANGGCAGGAGGAAGGTCTGAAAGACCAAGTGGAACAAGCNAGGCTCTATCTCAAACTNAGGNAAGAAATCAGGGAAGCAGAGTATCAGTTAATCCTTTATCGATGGCATCAAGCAAAACGACGTGAAGAAGGAGCCAAATCAAGAATAGAAAAAACTGAGGCGACACAAACTGCAGAGCAATTGACCAAGCAAACAAAAGTTACCGAATTAGAGACACTAGGTCTTGAAATCNCTGTATCAGGTGAAAANCTGGCCACAACTCNTAATGAAATGTTGCTGATTGATAAGGAGCTTCATGATGCTGAGAGCCAAAGACAGTTGATCTCTCAAGATATNCAAAATTCNGAGGAGAGAATTCAGCAACTCATTGATGACAATCAACAACTGGAAGAAGCCCAAAATGAGTTAATANTNGAAGCGCAAGAAGANCAACTCGAGATCGAGATNCTCCAAAAAAATTATCAGCTATTTGAAGATGNGCTNCAAAGGTTGGAAAGTGATCGCATTCAGGAAAATGAAACTTTGGCATCACAGAACAATCTGCTTCAAAACTTACAGCAGAATTTACTGCAAACTCATACTAAATTGACGAATGCGACCAACCANCGCAATTTNGTGACCGAGCGACTTGAGCAACAGAAGACTCGTTTGGNAGAGCTAGGAGAACAACACGTTCAGGCTCAGTATCATGTACAAGAGGCTAAACAAAAATTGAGCAAATCCAGTGGNAGAACCAGTGTTCTTGAAGAAGAACAAGAGCAATTANATGATGAGCTTCAAGATCTTCGGCTCGAGCACGATGAACAACAAGAAGTGCTTCAGGAACGACGCAATCAACTAAAANTTTTGCTCAGTGANTTTCANAAACTCCAATCTCGTNTCNATTCACTTCAGGAAATTCAGGAGCGCTATGAAGACTTNAGTGACAGCGTTCAGCAACTATTAAGATATTTTCATCAGCATCCAGCAGAGAAAGAAAAGATTGGCTTTCTGGGTGTCTTTGCAGACTTCACCATCTTGAATACAGACAATCCTAAAATCCTAGTCCCAATTCTTGAGAATATGCTCGATTGGGTCATCCTAGAGGCCATTCAGGACATACCCAAACTGGAAAAACTTTGCCAAGAACAGAATTTCAGTCGGTTAGAGGTTTTGACACTAGACCGCTTACCGCCCCTTAGTGAAATCGTATCCTCAAGATCANTTGTCNATAATCTGATCAAATGTAAACCACCTCTTGCAGAGTGGGGAAACCGCTGGTTTCAGCAAATAACNNTTGTAGAAGAAAATNCATCTACATTTGANAAAGCTTTAAATNTATGGCAGAGCAACTCCGGATCTNAAGCGTGGGTTTCTACGTTAGGAACATATCTTCCAGCTTTTGGGGGAATTCGATGTGGACGACCNGCAAAAGCATCTTTTGGTTTCCTCCAAAGACAGCAAGAGATTGAGTTGCTTCAATATCAAATACAAGGNGAAGAAGACAGAATTCAAGTCCTGGAAGAGGGTCTGGAAAGCTTTGAGGAAGAGAGTCAAGAACGAGAACTGGAAATTCAAGATTTGAGAGACCGACTTCTCGAAATTCAACTGGACCTTACCCGCCTTCAACAAGAACAAGAACACAATCGAAGAGATGTATATCGAACCGAGGAGAGTTTAAAGATGATTGAACAAGACGGTATNCGCTTAAAGACTGAGCAAGAACGTCTTGAAAATCAAAAAAACGAAANTCAAGTTGAATTCACATATCAGGAAGAATGTCGACAGCGGTTGGAACNTGAAGTAGCAGCACAACTAGAACAGATCCAAATACAGCAACAAAGCCTTCAAGAAGTCAGTGAAGAACANACTCGATTACGTCTGCAAATCACTGAATCTACCGAGCAACTCAGAAACATCCGAGGAAATTTAGATCGTAATCAGCGAAACCAATTAGAAATTAGCAGTAGACACCAACGAATTTTNGAGGCACTGGATTTGGCAAAGTCAAAAAGCCAAGATGGGCAGCTTCGCANCNAGGAGTTAGACNCTTTGATGCCANCACTACTGAAAAAAAAGGTTGGTTTGGATGAAAAAANTAAAATGGATACGAAAAAATACGATCAGCAGCGCCAGCTNCATAGNGATTTGACCAAAAGACTTCAAGAAGTTCAAAAAGTTCTTGACAACTTGCTTCAACAGATNCATCAGCAAAAGATTGAACAGACTGAGCATCGTTTACAAAGAGAACAATTNGAAGATCAGCTTTCTGAGCAGTGGGATTTTGACCCTGCAAATAACTCNTATGAGACTTTNACAGAGATCAATGAAAATTCTCTGGTAAATGGTCTCAGTAAGCAACGCAAACAAATGGAAGCCATTGGCAATGTAAATCTGGCAGCCCCAGCAGAGTATGACTTACTTATGGAACGACTAGAATTTTTGCAGAACCAATCGTCTGACCTGACTCAAGCTGCTGAAGACCTGGAGAGAACAATCCGGGAAATAAATATTGAGTCTCGAAGAAGATTCAGGGAAATGTTTGAGAAAGTGAATAACCAGTTTGGTACTTTGTTTTCTCAGCTTTTTGGGGGNGGAGANGCAAGAATGGTACTTACCGAAAGTGAGGACGTCCTTGAAAGTGGAATTGAAATTTTCGCTCAACCTCCTGGTAANAAATTACAGAATCTTAACCTGCTCTCCGGNGGGGAAAAAGCGCTNACTGCCATCTCACTTGTCTTCGCAATCTTCCTGATCAAACCCAGCCCGTTCTGTGTTTTAGACGAGGTTGATGCNCCCCTTGATGATGCTAATGTTATTAGGTTCAACCAACTCATCCGNCGTCTTACGACTAATTCTCAATTTNTTATCATCACACACAATAAAAAAACGATGGAAATCGGNGATGCACTCTATGGAGTTACAATGGCTGAACCCGGGGTTTCCAANACAGTNTCTGTCCAGTTCAAAGANGCAGAACGCCTTAGTGCCTAGTGACTGGCTGAAAAAAAGAGGAAATTGCTGTGACTGTCGAAATCCAATGGGAAAATGATATTGAAACACCAGATTGGGCTACTGAATTNATAACNGTCATNGAGTTTCTTCTTTCCAAATTGTTCGAAAAAGANCGCACTGTTTCNGTCTACATCACTAACGCANTTGAGATGCAAAAGATTAATGCTGAATATCGAGGAAAGAACAGCAGTACTGATGTACTNTCCTGGTCATATTANGAACAAGACCATTCATCAGTGTATGTTGGAGATCTTGCTGTCAGTTGGGATGATGTTTGCCAGCAAGCAGATACTAATGGATGGGATTNAAAGACTGAGATGATCAGAATATTGGTTCATGGCTNTTGCCATCTTTCCGGGTTAGANCATGAGAAGTCNAAAGATGAAGAGCTGGAAATGCTAGCCTTGGAGGAACAATTGCTGACACAGCTTGGCCTACCTGGTTTGTACGTNAACTCTTAGCTCTCCTANAAACTTCATTTTCTGCGCTTTTCAGCAGGACTTTCATCGTTAACNTTGCTAGATTTANATGTTTTCTGTCCGTTACTTGTTCTTGGGAAGGCTCTTGGGCAACTTTGCGGTACAGTTTTTAGAAATCGAATTTTGTAGAGTGGAGGCTTGTTATGGCAGAGACGAGCGCAACAGAAATATACGATGTTCCTCCCAACTTTGGGGATGCCCTGATAAATGAGGNACAATACCAACAAATGTATCAGGAATCTGTTGAGAATTCTGAGAGCTTTTGGGCCAAGCAAGCAGAACGAATGCATTGGTTCAAAAGGTGGGACAAGGTAAAAGAAGTNGATTTCAACACAGCGAGTATCAAGTGGTATTTAGGTGGGAAAATCAATGTTTCCTACAACTGTCTTGATAGGCATCTTGACAGTCCAAGAAAGAATCAGGCTGCTCTCATCTGGGAATCNGATGATCCTACAAAATGNCGTACATACACCTACCAGCAACTNNANAGAGAAGTCTGCCGTTTTGCCAATGTNTTGAAAAAACATGGGGTTCANAAAGGTGATCGNGTTGTNTTATATATGCCTATGATTCCAGAACTCCCAATCGCAATGCTTGCTTGCACGAGAATCGGTGCGGTCCATTCGATTGTTTTTGGAGGATTTAGTGCTGATGCCTTAAGAAACCGAATTGACGATTGTGCACCTACGGCTGTGGTGACAGCAGATGGAGGTTTCCGAGGAAATAAACCTGTCCCCCTGAAGACAAACTGTGATCAGGCAATGGAGGGATTTAACTACATTAAGAGTTGCATCGTTGTTAATCACTCAGGCACTACTGTAGAGATGAATTCCAATCGTGACCACTGGTGGCATACCGAGATCAATGGAACAGATATTTCTAGTGTCTGCTCTGCTGCAGAAATGGATTCCGAAGATCCTCTCTTCATTCTTTATACATCTGGGTCTACGGGGAAACCAAAGGGAGTGATGCACACCACTGGTGGTTACATTACCTACGCTTCCATGACTCACAAATATGTTTTTGACTACCGTGATGGAGAAACCTACTGGTGTACAGCAGATATTGGCTGGGTAACTGGCCACTCATACATCGTCTATGGTCCTCTTGCCAATGGTGCCAGTTCAGTGATGTATGAAGGTGTGCCGAACTATCCGGACTGGGGCCGTTTTTGGGATGTTGTCGAAAAACACCAAGTAAACATCTTCTACACTGCTCCAACAGCGATNCGGGCCATAGCGAAGGAAGGTGATGATTTTGTCAATAAACGTGACCTCCGTTCATTGCGCTTGCTTGGTACTGTAGGAGAGCCTATTAACCCAGAAGCATGGCAATGGTATCATCGTGTCGTAGGAAAAGAGCGATGTCCAATTGTGGATACCTGGTGGCAGACAGAAACAGGTGGNATCTTAATTACCCCATTGCCAGGTGCTACGAAGCTAAAACCTGGTTCNGCGACNAAGCCTTTCTTCGGGATCCAGCCTGTGATTGTTGATCCNCAAACAGGAACTGAGCTGGAGGATGCAGCCGAAGGAGCTCTCTGTATCAAGGATTCATGGCCTGGGCAAATGCGCGGTGTTTATGGAGATCCTGAGCGCTTCTTCAATACCTACTTTGTTCAATATACTGGGATGTACTTCACNGGGGATGGAGTAAGGCGTGACGAAGACGGCTACTATTGGATTACTGGTCGAATTGATGACGTGATCAATGTTTCTGGTCACAGAATGGGGACAGCGGAAGTAGAATCCGCTCTTGTACTACATCATGATGTAGCAGAAGCAGCTGTTGTGGGCTTTCCACATGAAATCAAAGGGCANGGTATCTACGCNTACGTTACTCTCAACAGTGGAGTTGAGACGACTGATACTCTGCGGACTGATNTGGTCAAGCTGGTCCGNAAGGAAATTGGCCCAATTGCAACGATTGATGCGATCCAATGGGCTCCAGGTCTTCCCAAGACCAGAAGTGGCAANATTATGAGGAGAATCCTACGTAAAATTGCTGAAAATCAAGTCTCCAGTATTGGTGACACCTCCACTCTCGCAGATCCCTCAGTTGTAGAAAACTTGATTGANAATCGAGTTTCNACAGAAAAATAATANAATTGCAACTTTAGTTGCTTTCTATTAATTANTATTGCAATTTCCTNCCTTTCTGCGTCTCCCTCAGGGAGACGCATCCTGAACCAGCCTGAATTCAAGTCTAGGAGAATCACATGGGGGAGAGTGTAGTAATTGTTGCTGCCGCAAGAACGGCAATTGGTAGTTTCAATGGTAGCCTTGCTGGAATCAGTGCTACTGACTTGGGTGCGATTGTGATTCGTGAGCTCTTGAAAAAGACAAACCTTGCTCCAGAAGCCATTNATGAAGTCATTCTTGGTCAAGTACTAACGGCCNGTATGGGCCAAAATCCAGCTCGACAAACTGTGATCAAAGCTGGATTACCACACACAACACCTGCTTTGACAATTAATAAAGTTTGTGGGAGNGGNNTGAAAGCAGTCCACTTGGCTGCACAAGCAATCAAGTGTGGCGATGCCGATNTTATCATNGCTGGTGGCCAAGAAAATATGAGCCAAGCCCCACANGCTCTACCTAACTCACGAAATGGTCAGCGGATGGGTGATTGGCAAATGACAGATACAATGGTCAAAGATGGACTTTGGTGCGCATTCAACGACTACCACATGGGAATAACNGCAGAAAANGTCGCAGATCATTATGGAATCAGTAGAGGTGAGCAGGANACGTTTGCATTGCGGTCTCAAAATTTCGCTGANGAAGCACAAGCTGCTGGACGATTTCAAGAAGAGATTGTTCCTGTGAAAATTCCTCAGCGGAAAGGAAACCCGATTGTTTTCCAGGACGACGAATTCATTCGCAAGGGAGCTACCATTGAAGGCATCCAAAAAGTTCGACCAGCTTTTAGAAAGGATGGTTCTGTTACGGCTGCTAATGCTTCGGGAATTAATGATGGTGCAGCCGCAGTAGTCGTAATGTCAGCTAGCAAAGCTAAGGAACTTGGNCAAACTCCCCTAGCAACTGTAAAAGCCTATGCNAGCGCAGGGGTTGACCCAGCAGTCATGGGAACTGCTCCANTTCCATCGACACAAAAGTGTCTTGAGAAGGCTGGTTGGACAATTGATGACTTAGATTTGATTGAAGCAAACGAGGCTTTTGCTGCACAAGCATTGGGAGTTGCTAAAGAGCTCAAGTGGGATGATAGTAAAGTTAATGTAAATGGGGGTGCAATTGCTATTGGACATCCAATTGGTGCTTCAGGTTGCAGAGTGTTGGTTACNCTGCTTCACGAAATGAACCGTAGAGACGCCAAAAGAGGATTAGCGACCTTNTGTATTGGAGGGGGCCTTGGCGTCGCATTGGCAGTAGAACGCTAAACAAACTTTTCAAAGAAAATTGGGATTGTTTAAAAGAGNTAATTTAAAAACGAGGCTNTGTGAATCTAGAACGTAAAGTCATTGTAATCACAGGNGGTGGACGAGGTTTAGGGCGTGCATTTGCTTCAGAGCTTGCGGACAGAGGAGCAAACTTAGCTCTGGTTGACTTGANCAAAGATGATTTAAATNTCACGAAAGAAATTGCCTTTAGGAAAGGAGTTGAAGTTCAAACCTACATTACNAATGTAGCCAAAGAAGATGAGGTCATATCNCTTTTTAANCAAATCATAAAAGATTTTGGTCAAGTTGATGGGCTCATAAACAATGCTGGGATCACACGAGATGGACTCATTGTTCGTAAGAAGAAGATTAAAGATGANGCTGGTAACGTCACTGGTGAGGAAATTCAAAAAATGTCCTTGCAAAATTGGCAATTAGTCATTGACGTAAACCTAACAGGNGTTTTCCTCTGCGCCCGTGAGTTCTTTGAAAAGCAACTTNAATTGGGTAGCAAGGGTGTTTGCATCAACATTTCCAGTATTTCAAGAAACGGGAATATGGGCCAGACTAACTACACAGCAACAAAAGCTGGTGTGGCTGAAATGACCGTGACATGGGCCAAGGAAATGGCTCAACATGGGGTACGTTGTGCTGCGATTGCCCCAGGTTACATCAACACAGAAATGGTTGCTNCGATCCGTGAAGACGTGAAANAGAAAATTATNGATCAAGTGCCAATCCGGAGACTTGGTGAACCCGCAGAAATCGCAAGCACAGCTATCTTCATCCTAGAAAATGATTACATCACCGGGAGGATTATTGAGGTTGATGGTGGATTAAGAATNTGATTTCCAATAATAAAAAAGTTCTGCACTCTCAACTCNGTCGAGAGTGTNAAAATCAAGTATTACAGCTAAGCAACTAATTATAGGAGCTGTTCAATGGATACTCAAACTCAAGGGATCAATCANGAAANAATGCAGGAGTTTTTNGGAANTATGATTTCCAAGATGAACGAGCAAGGCTCTGATGTGGATCCATTCGGAGCACTGAAATCTCTTAAACAAGTTGCCGAAGTTTGGGNGAAAAATCCGCAAGAACTGAATCAGTCCATGCAGAATTGGAGTCAGAAGATCAGCGAAGCAAATATGAAAGTTTGGGAAGATTTCGTAAACAAATCCAANGAATCTGNTGAGANAGGGGAGTTTGGNAAGATTCCAAAACTGGAAGAGTTACCTCATTTCAGATGGATCCAGGAATACTACAAGCTTTACGCTGAATTCCTCCAAGAAAGCATTCAGAAGACACCCAATGTCTCAGATCGGACGAAAGANAAGGCCAGGTTCTGGACAGAACAAATGGTAAGTGCGATATCTCCAAACAATTACTTCTGGACCAATCCAGGAGCTATTCGTGAATTCATTGATACAGAAGGGAAAAGCCTAGTCAAAGGATTTGAAAATTGGGTGAAAGACTTCCAAGATCAAATGCCACAAATGGTAGACAAGTCACCTTTTGAAGTCGGTAAAAATTTGGCGAACACCCCTGGTAAGGTCGTTTATAGAAATGANCTAATGGAATTGATCCAGTATGAAGCTAAAACTGATCAAGTACACCAGACTCCAGTACTGATAACCCCACCCTGGATCAATAAGTTCTATATTCTTGACCTAAACGAAAAAAAGAGCTTTGTCCGTAATTTAGTGNANAATGGCTTCACAGTTTTCATGATTAGTTGGAAGAATCCAACGACAGAACTACGTAACACAAGTCTTGACGACTATATGTTGATGGGACCTGTTAAGGGAATGACCGTTGTCCAGGAAATCACTGGAGCAGAAAATATTCACGCCGTGGGGTACTGTATTGGAGGTTCTTTACTGGCAACCACTATGGGCTGGCTGAAAGGTTCACAGAAAAAGGTAAGGAATCTTTTTACAAGTTTCACATTACTGACTACTTTGGTAGATTTCTCCAAACCCGGAGATCTTGGGCTCTTCGTAGATGAAGACTCAATGAAATTTGTTGAGAAGATGATGGCTGAGAAAGGATACTTAGACGGCAAGCAGATGGGTACTACCTATCGAATGATGAAAGCAGATGGGCTAATTTGGAATTACGTGGTAAACAACTATCTTTATGGCAAAACTCCTCCTCCAATTGATATGCTCTTCTGGAATGAAGACTCCACAAGACTACCTGAAAAAGCTCACTCCTTTTACTTGCGAGAGTTCTATATCAACAACCATCTTTGCCAAGGCAAACTAGAATTGGCAGGTCAGAAGATCAACCTTAGTGCAATCAATCAACCGCTGTATTCAGTTGCGGCTGAAAAAGATCACATTACCCCATGGGATCAGGTATTTAAAACGGGACTCAATACAGGTGGGCAAGTACGTTTTGCCTTATCAACTTCCGGGCACATCGCTGGAGTGGTTAATCCCCCTCTCAATCCTCCCAAACGAGCTTACTGGGCTGGACCTGTCACTGAAACCGATCAAGATCCAATGATTTGGCAGAAAAACATCCAACAAATTCCAGGAAGCTGGTGGCAGGATTGGATCCCTTGGCTGCAAGGTCAATGTGGTGATAAAGGAGATGTACCTACGATGGGCAGTAAAAAGTATAAGTCGCTTGGAGATGCCCCCGGTTCGTACGTAAAAGAGAAGTGATCTAATCATCATGGAGGACCAATTTCTTGGTTGAAATAGTCCCTGTGACTACTAACAAATGTTTTAGCTAAGCAACCGTGCGCGTTCTTTCCAAAATTTTCATCATATTATTTCTAAATTCGGGGATAGTTCTCTCAAGTGATGAGGCCTCCGTATCTAATTCCCAAATGGATTTTCTCAAGCACTATCGCGAGGCTCATTACAACTTAAGACTGATTGATTTAGAATCTCAAATTAATGATAAACTTAAATTAGTTCAACAACCTGAGCGAAGTGCTATGGAAGCACTGATCTCTTACAGTAAATTTGTAGTGAATTTAGAGAGAAATATTGATGAGAAACACTATAAAGAATTTATTGAGAATCTAAATGTGGCGATTGAATCTCTGGAGGCTTTTTCAAGCCAAAAACCTAATAACATAAGTTTGAAGCTTAATCTTGGATTACTGTACGGGCTCAAAGGAGGTGTGGCACTAGGTTACAAAAAAGACTATTTTGATGCTTACAGATTTGGTGTTAAAGGAGTCCAGTTGCTTGATGAGGTTTATAAGAATAACCCACAACTTGTAGATTTAGAGTTAAGTAAGGGGATTCTTAAACTGATGATTGCTCAGTCGACATGGTATGTTCAATGGCTAGCTCCGCTAATTGTTGAATCTGGTTCAATTTCAGGAGGAATTAACCATTTAGATAAGGTGATTAAAGATGGTGAATATGTTTCAGATGAGGCATTACTGGCATATGTATTATTGTTATGGGGAGAAGTTGATAAAGATTATTTAAGTAAATCTCTGTCAGCATTAGAAAAATTTACTGAAAATTATCCCGATAGTATCCAAATTTATATTGCACTTGCGAGAGGTTTTTGGCTAGCTAATGAATATGAGAAATCAAATTTCTATGCACTTCAAGGAATAATCAGAATTCAAAGACATGACAGTGTTTTCATCCGTAAGCATGGGATAATAACACAATCTTTTCTCTTGTATTGGCATTATAGATATCTCACAGAAAAAAAAGAATGGCTCAAATTATTACGGCAAACTGAAAAAAAGTCGGAATTACCGATTCAATCAACTTTCAAAGCTGTAGCTCT
>NYVT01000044.1:0-38210 GCA_002684675.1 Deltaproteobacteria bacterium | reverse complement strand
TTCTCCCTTATGAACCTCTGAATTACAAAATGAGTGCACTGTTTTCTCGGAGTGGCTCTAGATTCAAAGCTATCAAAAATTGTTAATTGAATGAACGATCACTTTGTATTTAATTCTATAGATTTTTGTTCCTGCATTAGCAGAGCTTTTTGATACTTTTTTGAATAGTATTTCTTATCGAACTTATCAAACAACTCCGGCATTCCATCTTCTGCATACTTGTTATATTTTTCATGATTTTCTGTTAAATCCCACCAAGATCTACAGACACTTCTGATTGAATTTTCCAAAGTTTCCTTCAAAGATAGAACATAGGCAGGGCGGCATTCACCTTCGGGGTAATTGAAAAATCGAATGGATACCTCCCTAATGAGAAGGCCTCCAGTAAGGCATAAACCACATTGATTAAATTCGAAATTATTGAATATGACTTTTAGTTGTTGATTAGACAAATTTTTTACTATTGATTCTGAATATACAGGATTAGATAGTACTGTATGTTTCGGTTTTTTGAGAGTACAACCAACACTAAGAAATAAAAGAAAAATTAATAATAATTTCATATTTAAAATAATCTTTAGTGAATAAAATTTTATTTTAAGTGCTCTCTATTTATTGCTCTGAAAGAAAGAATTGACCTTTAGTTTCCACTTAATAATAAAGGATTTAAAGTCTTATTGGATAGTAGCAAAAAAGCAAAGGCTATGAAAGCTGATGAATTATTAAATTGCTTGATAAAGCAAACTCAATATGAAAATCCCAATTTAGGGAGAGACACTGTTGAAGTCGACGAAAAGGATGATTTAGACACCACCGGCGAAGATTTTTAGCTATTGAGGATTTTTATCTGTGTATTCTAGGAACTGTTTACGAAATTCTAGCGGATTATTAATATTATCAATATAGGTTTCACTACCTCCTGTGCCAATACAAATTATTTTCCCAAATCTTAAGATTCTTCCTAAAATTGATTGTTTAATTTCAATTGTTTCCAGTTTTGAAAGTTTCAGTTCACTTGTGTCTCTGCGTACGAAACCTTTTTTGGAAATTACTCTTTTATTGGTCATTGCCAATTCATTTACAAAATAAGGCAAGGCAGCATTAAATGACAAAATGAAGAAAAATATTGTAATTGGCAGTGTAAAAAAAGCACTCAATACAAGGAAGACAAGAGAGAATACTCCCAAAATTCCATAAAAAAAGGATGGTATGAGAATAAACCAATGAGTAGAAGCCTGATATAAAATCTCCTCACTATCGATTAAGTTCTGCTTAACATAGGACACCGTAACTCCTGCTTTTTTTATTTTGGTTAATTACACCTAAATGTTCCAAACCCCATTACTATTTTCTGATGTCAGGGCTCAGAAGAAAAAATTTTCTTCTCTGGACAGATCTTAAGCTTGATTCTAAATCAATCAAGCCCATCCAAACTACTTATATCCCCAAATTTAGTGTCTCTCAGAATTACTTCAGCAACAAATTCACATAACCATTCAGTCAAGCCAAATATTAGTAATCCACATGATTTGCAGGTGTCCCTTTGGCTTTGCTATCAAAAGTTTGATTGCCCAATGGGTAGGAGTCCCTAACCTGTTATCAGGATCAGGCACCTACCAATTTCATCATTTTGGTCTCCGCCTTTTGAAATTTGGCTATTTAAGAGGTTTTGGGATTACAAAAAATGAAAGCAGAACTTAATCAGAGCTGAGGTATCAGGAATATTAAATCAAATGTCTTACCAATCCTCCATTCCTATGGATCGAAGGTAAAGTCATTGCTTTGGTAAGTGCTCGAATTTTTGAGTCATTGATGATGAATGTTCTATAATTTCTGANCTNATCACCAGCAAAGAGAAAAACAAGAGATGAGATTAGTTGTAAACTGATGTAGAAAACGCANTTGAAAACTTGAGGTATAATAAATTACAAAAAGCTAGGTGATGAAAACGAAAAGATTACGCAGGCCTAGTCCAACGGTCACTAGAATTAGTGCATCAGAACCAATTGTTGATGAATCAGGACTTGAAGNACAACAGGAATCTCAGCAAATCAAAGATCAAGCAGCATCACTGCAAAAAATAACCAATCTACTCAACGGTAAAAAGCTCTAGCCCTATCATCTAAAGTTGAAAAATGAGCTATAAAGCAACACTGGAGCAANAATATCTCCGAAGTATTCCTCAAGAGGGTAAGATTGAATGGCTTGGAATCCGTCCTAAGCACATGGCTAAGGTTCACTCTTTCAGTGAAGTCTTGGCCAATCCAGACACGGGGCTGGAAGGCGATCACTTCAGAAAGTCCTCAACTGGCAAACAACAAGTAACGCTGATCAAGCAGGAACATCTGGAAGTNGTAGCCCGANTGCTGAGCAAGAGCAAAATTCCACCTGAGTTGCTAAGGAGAAACATTGTGGTTTCTGGGATCAACCTGCTGGCCCTAAAAAAACAGTGATTTCAGGTGGAATAAGTACTACTGGAAACTACAGGTATTTGCGCACCCTGTGGCTGGACGGAAGAGAATCTTGGTTTGGGTGGTTATAGCACTATGCGTGGGCATGGAGATATCACGGTTAAGATTATAAAGGGTGAGGCAGGTTAAGATTGGTGATATTGTCCGAATTGCCTTGATGTTTTAGTGACTGAAAATTGTGAAATGGCTTGGATAGATCCACAGTNNTGTAGCAATCGAAAGCTCTAAACACTTAGCTAGCATGGAGCACTTTACTGATCACCATTAATGGGGTGCAGAGAAAGTTAAGCAGCGTGAACAAATAATAACTCTGGCCGAAAAGCAAGAAATTGCTTATCAGGATAGATGACTTGGGCATCAGAGTCATTGAGAAGAAATGGCTCAGGAACTGCGTGTGAAAACTGAATAAAAAGAAGTGTTTGACGATGATTAATTGATAGCATGACGGTCAGAAGCAGCAGACTTTGACATTGTTCAAAAGTTAATTCGAGAAACAGCAGAGGGAGCAACACTAGAAGGTAAGGGATTTTTGTTTGACTTTGAGGGCGGTTGCAGCCTCCTTCATTGGGTTAGTGCCCCCATGGGCCAGCGCAGGATCAACGTTATAGATATCTTTATGCTTTTTGTGATCAGGTAATTTATATCTTTTTCGGCTCAACACTTTAAGTAGGCAANCATTTCAATAATTGATGTGCTAGTCATAGTTTACCGATTATTTATAATGGAAATGTGGTAGGCTCTCCAGCCTCGCCAACGATGGTTAACAGATCAATCCCCNTCCCTGTTAAGAAGCGTCGGATCGGTAGTGTCTTGGCTNCCCCAGTATAGCTATTAATCAACTGAAGGTCAGTTACAATTGTTTCAGAATCAAGAAAAGTGCCTCCGGCAAGAGCAGCCTCTCCCCCACGCGCTTGAAAAGTTTTGGTAGGCTTTATTCCCATACTGTTTCAAGCTCAGTAAACTCTCTTAGGAATTAACTGATCATCTTATAACACCCGAAAAGCAGCCCATAAATTATCTTNGACACTAAAGGCCCCAGAAATAAAAGGATAATGGTGCCTTCTGGTTTTTTATTATATCTATGAGTGCAGTTCAACTATCTGGGGAATGTAAATNNTCAGGGTCACTCCTCCAATATCATTATTACTCAATTCAAGAGTGCCTTGAAGATGTAGGTTGGTCAGCATTTTGGAAATGAAAAGCCCTAGCCCTGTGTTGTTGCGGTCTTGCTTGGTCGAATAGAAAGGCTTAAATACAGTCCAGAAATCTCCATCTACAATTCCCCCTCCTGTATCCGAAATCTCAATCTTCTTACCTAATTTGTAGTCTTCAACTCTGAAGANGATCTTTTCTTCTCTTTGCTTAGTTACGNTTGNNATTTCTTTGAATNGCTTCAATNGCATTNTCCAAAAGTTCCCCAAAAATTCTCTGAATACTGCGAGTATGTGGAGTGCTGAAATCATCTAAGTCGTGAGTAGCTTGGATGTAGTATTTGATCCCTTCTTGATCCATGATTTCTTGATGATCCATAAATTGTTTTTGAATCTGCTGTTGAAAATCAAAGATGCGATTCTTCTCATCTGGAGCAGTAATGAAGATTTTACGATAATCCTGAATGGTATTAGATAAATCTCTGGCTGATTCTTGAATATCATTCAGAGCGTCTAATAAGGAAGAGTCTACTTCCTCTTTGAGTTCATGAGAAACTGCTAGATTAGCAGCTTTCAGAGTTATGATTTGGAGTGGCTGTTTCCAATGGTGTCCCAAGAGATTGAGCATCTCCCCCATTGAATTCAGTTCTTCTAGGGATTTCTCAAACTCTTTCTTTTTGTGATCAGTGGTATCCATAGTTACCCCTGTCATCGCTATGATGTTCCCTATATCATCAAGAATTGGAAAAATACTGGTATGAACCCATCGAATTTTTCTGTCATTTTGGCGGATGATCCTAAAATCACAGTTAACCTGCTGCTTACTAGCCATCACACCTTGGCGGACTTTTTCAACTACCCAAGTGTCTTCTGGCACAACATAATTAAACAGAAAATCCTCATATTTGACAGGCTGATCCTGCGGAAGACCATATACTCTGTAAATGCCAGCTGAGACATAGAACGTCATAGCTTGCGTATCAAACGTCCATGCCCCTGCATTGGTCATTGCTTGGAGTTGGTTAAACATCTCCTTTTCAAAGATCTGTTGTCCAACTCCAGCTTCTTTTCGTTCATTCTTAATTTCTTCTAGTCGCTGCCGCTTTTTTTCACGATAGTCGTCTCTTGCTTGAACATCATTAGTCATGTCATATGAGTTTTTTTAGGTTGGGAACCAAATAATGATCGGTTTTTTAAAATCTAAAATACTAATATTAAATAAGATTTTAAGTTATTTTATACTCAGAATCCCTCTCTGCGAAGGTCTACAGTTCCAATAGGCTACTGAGCAGTAGCATGATATATCATTGCGTATTCATCCCAAAATGGATTAGTAAAGGGGTCTTCTTGGTTACTGGAATTAATGAATTTGTTCTCAATAACCTTGCACCCAAGCTTTTCGTAAAAATAGGGTATTCCCGTTTGGAAAAGACAAAAAGGATATTCGTTGTTGTCTATCCTGATGAAGACGGCCTCTACAATTTCTCTTCCATATCCTTTTCCTCTCCAATCCGGATGTACATTTAGTCCTCCAAGACCCAAAACCTTTAACCAACTGTTTTCAATTTTAATCATGACCGGAATTGACTCAGCATAGCCAACCAGTTCTTTGTTTTGATAGAGGCAGTAGCAAATTTTTCCTGGAAGATCTTCATAAAATTCTACTACTTTCTCTTCAACGGATTTCTTGGTGTCATTATCAGGCCATGTGAGATTCATTAGCCTCAATATATTAACAGCTTGATTGATCTTAATATTTAAATTAGAGCTCTCGATAAGTTGCATTAATAACTCTTGAACTATGACTGCTTCTACAGGAGGATTATGGATTATGATTCCAATCATCTATCCATGAAATTTTTAACATTATTTTAGTAGCACTCACCTAAATTACCAATAAAAGTGTTGTCCCTGAAGTAATAGAGAGCAACAAGTCAGATTGACAATTTAAGATGATAAGCGGTTCAACCCCTACCCTCTCTCCACAGAAGATAAAAATCTTTTGTGAAAGAAGTTGTTCATAAACCTGTAGGCGAGCATAATTTGTTTTTGAATGCTTCAGCCTCTAATAGAGTTCGTCATTGTTGTACGCTTCTATTCAAGCGTCATGCGTCACCTTATCATGATTAGTCAGTTTTGTATCGCGTCCCGCAGCATTGATGCTAACAACCATGCTCACTGATTCTCCACAAGGGATAATATCATCTCTTTTGCCATGAAAAACCCAAACTGGAAGCTCCTTGAGCCTATCCATCAAATAGGGACTGCAAATAAACCACCTGTAGCGACAGTAGCAATAGCAGCAAATTGCTCAGGATACTCGCCAGCAAATTGCCAAATTTCATAGCCACCCATGTTCTTCCTAGTCAGATAGATTTGAGTTGTATCGATGAAATATTTCTCATTAATCTCAATTAGTTTTGCAATAAAATTGACCTTCTATCAAAAGCCAGACTGGCTCTGAGGACTTATTACTACAAATGGGAACTGCTTACCATCAGCAACCAATTTTGGTAGACCATTCTGTTTCACAGTTTCCAAATCATTACCACTTTTGCTTCAATCATGAAGGTAAACCAAAATGGCCTATCGGTTTAATCAGAAAAATTTTTGGGAAAATCAATTAAGCAATAGCTGTTGACTTCTTGAGCAAACGGTCACTTGAAACGCATCTAAAGCTTTTGATCAAGTTAAAACCCAATTGCAAAAAAATAGCTTTAATTCCAGAATATTTTCTAAATTAGATATTCTGCACTAGGCTTTGTGACTTCAAGCAGTAACAATTGAGTATTTTAAAACAACCTGTGGTTCGCAGATATAGTCCGCAGCAAGTGAACCTTTCTATTTCTTAGTACTTAGATTTTTTTCATCTCTACACAAACAATCAGGGCTTCTTGAAGTGAATCTCTTGGTAAGGTTCGCAAATCTACGTTTTCTATGGCAGGTGCGTTGGTTAGGATCTTTTTCAATTGCGATGATTTCAGAAGTAGATGGACCGTTTGGTAAAGACGATTCACCTGTTCCGTCAATTAGTGATGATAGTTCTTTCATTTATACGAATCGTTCTTGTAGCCACCTTCTAGGAAATTTGATCAGATGATGCACGATTTCTCACGTTTTTCCAAATTCAAGTTATCACCCGGTGCTTTTTCAATCTAATCTTTATGTTCGAACAAATATGTAAAAACTAATTTACGTTCTTCCTTTCTTAGAAGAGTCAAAATGTATATATCGATCAATAAAGCTGTAATTCTTTCGTACTCGGTAATAAAAGTATGACCCCCTAAGTCTCTGAACGACGGGACCAATATGGAAGACTACATCTGATAATTTGATTTTTGTGAAGTTTCACAGCTGGATGTTGCGCTAGGGCTGTGAGCCATGCCTCGAGCAGTCCATGGGGGGGGCTTCCCTTTCCTGTTTAATTCTGCACACAGACTTTCTGATCTCCTAAGACCCAACAATTAAGTTCAATATCGGTGCTGGATTCGACTCGCCAATTCCAATTGCTTCAATTTTCAGTAAATAGAAATCTGAATTGTTTGATTCATTGAGCCAGTTGATGGCAGCTATATCTTCAGAGCGAGGATAGGAGACAATCCAGACAGCTTTTTGCGCCAGCATTGCTCTGTGGAATGTGATCAGTTTACCCAAGTAATCGCTGATAATATTTTTTTGGAGTTGATTCTCAATAATAAAAATTCCGTCAGTAGCTTCTGATTTCCAAACTGCTGAAGAATTTGTTTCTTCAGTGGGGGCAGAATTATCAGCACAGGGCTATTCTACTGTGCACAATGAGCCGTTCAGTGAAACAATTCTACTTGTAAAGCATTACCTGAATGACTAACGTGCCCAGTTATTGATGATTGAGATTGATCGTAAACTATACCTCGTTGAAAATTTTATTGTGAATAAGTCTAGACTAAAAATGTTGTCAGTATGCTGAAGAAGCTTGAAGATTGGGTCCTGAGTAGAATTTATCAATTATTGTTAGAGAATTGAAAAATTCTTTATAAGTACAGTTCCCCTCCTTTCTGAATAATTTTCAGATGAAGGCCTTTACAGCTTTAAGCTTTTTCACTGCGTTGAGACCCGGATTGGGTTTTGAATTTTTCAGCAGGCATGTCCAAAATACGCCCAACAAGATTTCATTTTGATGATAAATTTTAAATTAATGCTAAATAAAAATAATTTATTCTATATTCTTAACTGCAAGTTCAGGAGTTCAAGTCTCCTCTATACTACCAAGAGAATCTGTTCTTCGTCTCTCTGAATAAAGAATCCAAGGCCTTTGAATCTCGGAATTCATTTACCAAGTTTTGCCTCTCCGTCCTTTTTTGTACTCACTATAAGAGCCAAGCGCTGATTACGCCAATGTTGTCGATTCAACAATTTATCCGCTGCTAGATCCTGACGACGCTCCTGTTCTACCTTTGCAATTAGAGATTCTCTCCAAATTCTAGGATCTGCCTGTTCTTTAGCCAATTCGTAATAGAGAGGTCCAAAATTTTCGCAATACCCTCTTATTCCTTTTGGCGAATTGAGATCAATTGTTTCAAATGGTCCCATGAAAGACCAACGTAGGCCTAGTCCTTCAGAAATTGATATGTCGATATCCCTGGCAGAGCAGACTCCATCTTCAACAAGACGGAAAGCCTCAGCAAGCAGAGCTCCCTGGAGTCGATTGGCAACAAATCCTTTGATCTCTTGATTTAATAGGATAGGTGCCTGACTCACTTGGTGCATTAGTTTAGTAGTCCTGTCGATAACATTCTCAGCTGTCCAAGGAGTGGGTACCAATTCAACCAAGGGCACAAGGTGAGGGGGATTGATAGGATGAGCGACGAGGCATTGTTCTTTAGCGTTGAGGTTCTCTGTAAAAAGGGAAGCAACGATGCCCGAGGTAGAGCTAGCCAATACAGTTTGGGGATCCACTAATTGGTCGATTTGTTGATATAGTTTCTGTTTAACCTCTACCCGCTCTGGGGCGTTTTCCTGCATGTGGTCTGCTCCATCAAGAGCATCTTCCAAACTGTTAGAGGCATGAACCCTTGCAAATACTTGCTCTACGGAACAGCTATTTAAAAGATTTCCTTCTGCTAAGTTTGGTAGCTCTTCCTTAATCAACTTGATGGCAGTTGACACTGCACCATCGATAGGATCCCAAAGCCACACCTCGAAACCTGCCCTCACAAAGACAATAGACCAACTCCGGCCAATCAGTCCTGTGCCAACAATTGCGACTTTCTTCGACATAACTTTCCTTTAATCAAGTAAATTTTGAGCTGACTTTTGAGTTATTGGTGTTTTGCTTAATTTTCTTAAATGACCAAGCTGAAAATAAATATAATTCATCCCATAGAATAGTCCCCAGTTGATTTCCGAATAGACCTGTGTCTATGATGCGTGTTTTTGTTGGTCCTTCTTCTTAATGGAGCTACTAGCTGAATTTGATCAACATTGATTGTGGGAAATTTTTATACTCTTTAGTTAATTTTTTTAGAGCTGGCAAGTAATATCTGACGGCTCACGCGCCTTATCGATCGCATTATAATTCAGCAATTCAAACCATCAATTCGCGAACTATTATGGAAAAACCGAAGCACATTGTGTTGACCTCACACCCTGGCCGTCTTGACCAACGGGGACCACAGATTCAATGGGGCCAAGCGGACCCCAAGAAACGAGGGCCAATCATAGGTTCGGTCAAAAATCCCTCGAAGCGAAACGTAATTGGTACTCACTCCGGTTCATATGCAGTTTATCGTGCGCTTGCAGTAGCTGCTGGACAGCTAGATAAGGACCATGTTCCAGATCTGACCAACACAGCCCCCATTGTACCAATTGGCCCGAACTCTCAGTGGGGTGAACCTGAAAAAATCGTGTCGTTAGATCCTTATGGTCACATGATCGGGCAGGTTTTCGCGGAGGAATTGGAGGATGGAATGGATATCCGCCCCACAATAGCTGTGACTAAGGCAAGGTTGGAATTGATTGAAATGCGGGATGCTATGCGGCATGGCCGCCTCAAGCCTGATGGTTTGGTCTTACTGGATACAGGTGAAGTAAATGTCACTAAAATGGCTGTTGAACCAGTTTGGTATCTACCAGGAGTTGCTGAAAGATTTGGAATTACAGAATCCCAACTTCGGCGCAACCTCTTTGAACAGACAGGGGGAATGTACCCTGAGCTAGTAACTCGTCCAGATTTGCAGGTCTTTCTTCCTCCAATTGGCGGAATCACAGTCTATTTCATGGGAGATGTTGCCAAGATTGGAGACCAAGACTGCAAAGTCGCCTGTCGTGTCCATGATGAGTGCAATGGCTCGGATGTGTTTGGTTCAGATATATGCACTTGTCGACCATACTTGATTCATGGCATAGAAGTGTGTGTTAAAAATGCACAAAATGGTGGTGTTGGCATTATTGCTTACTTCCGCAAGGAAGGTCGTGCGCTAGGAGAAGTCACTAAGTTCTTAGTTTACAACGCTCGTAAGCGCCAAGAAGGTGGAGACCGAGCTGAGACCTATTTTAAAAGAACTGAGTGTGTAGCTGGTGTCCAGGATGTACGCTTTCAACAATTGATGCCAGATGTTCTCAATTGGTTGGGCATAAAGCATATCGACACCTTGGTCTCCATGAGCAATATGAAGTACGACGCAATTGTATCTCAGGGAATCACTGTTGGGGAACGCCTGGCGATTCCCGATGAACAAATTCCAGACGATGCGAAGGTGGAGATGGAGGCCAAAAAAGCTGCGGGCTACTTTACAGATGCCTCATTGGATCCCGATGCTCTCAAAAGCACTGTAGGCCGAACCCTTGAGCAGTTTTAAATGCTTACGCGCTACGATCTGATGGAGATTTTAAACTCTCCAAAGACAATCCGCGAACGGTGCAATCAACTATATCTGCTAGGATTGGAAGGCCGATTGGAGCACTTCCGAATCAGGGAGGATCGGTTACCAATCTCTGTGGAATTGGTTAAANATGAAATCTTAGCCAATTATCCAGATCTGGACATCCCTCCCCANAGCCGATGGCAGCATTTTATCGTCANTGGAACGAACCATTGGACNCCGTTTAAGTCAAATTTCCGGGATGATCGAGAACTTCTTCTTGCTCAAATTGATTTGGTAGTGACAAGTGTTCTNTTGGATGCAGGNGCAGGACCCAGTTGGCGCTTTAAAGATCCCCTCACTCAAAAGTACCATTCTCGTTCTGAAGGTTTAGCACTTGCGAGCCTATACCTCTTTTCTGATGGAACCTTCTCGAGTGATCCCAATGNACCCTTGAAAGCTGATGCAAAGGGGTTGCNGAAATTTAGTGTTGAGCAGTTNACAGAAGGTTTTCAAGTTTCTGCAGCAAATCAGCTTGTTGGGTTGGAAGAACGGGCTGCTCTACTACGCCGATTAGGTGAGCAACTTGGTAGTTTTCTTGGGACTGACCAAGAGTCAAACCCAAGAATAGCGAATATTCTCGACCATCTTTTAATCAAAGAGGATCGTGTTCTTAAAGCCGATCTCTTGTTAGGGACTTTGCTTAAGCTGCTGCAGGATGTCTGGCCTACAAGATTGACTCTAGGTGGGCAAAACCTCGGGGATGTGTGGCGCCATCGATTGCTGACAGATTCTGAGATTACTGCNGAACTAGTCCCTTTCCATAAGCTTACGCAGTGGTTGACCTACTCGCTATTAGAACCACTTGAAGATGCGGGTGTTAAAGTCCAAAACATTGACTTGTTGACAGGNCTACCCGAGTACAGAAATGGTGGTCTTTTCTTGGATACCGGGGTACTGGAATTAAAAAATCCTACTGAATTCAGTGCCCTTCATTCTGTTTCCTCNGAACTGATCGTTGAATGGCGAGCCTTGACTGTCATTTTGTTGGATCGAATAGGAGAAAAACTCAGGGAAAGTATAAAGCTTACAAGAGAAGAACTTCCTTTNCCTCAGATCTTACAAGGAGGTACNTGGAGCACTGGCCGCTTACTCGCCTATAAACGTCGCCCAGATGGATCGCCACCTCTACGTGTAGAGAGTGATGGNACAGTCTTTTAAAATTTATAATTTAGGTTTCNATGAACAAGATTCTCAAAGAGATCAAACACCCACTGGTTCAGCACAAGCTTTCATTGATGAGGAAAAAAGAAACTTCAACACGCAGCTTTCGTGTCTTGGTCCGTGAGGTTGGACTTCTTCTGGCTTATGAGGTTACCCAAGATTTACCTCTTGAATACGAAGAAATTGAGACTCCATTACAGAAAATGCNGGCTCCTTTTTTGGAAGGAAAAAAACTGTGTTTGGTACCAATTTTACGGGCAGGAATCGGCTTGTTGGATGGCTTTCTAGAGTTAATTCCTTCAGCTAGAGTGGGACATATTGGGCTTTATCGTGATCCNGTGACCTTAGCGGCAGTGGAATATTATTTGAAATTGCCAGAGATGATCGNTCAGCGCTTGGTTATTGCCCTGGATCCGATGCTGGCAACAGGTCACTCCTCAGCTGCAGCTGTTTCTCGTCTGAAGGAAAATGGGTCCTCAAATATCCGTTTTGTATCTTTACTTGCTGCGCCAGAGGGTATTGACTTTTTCCAAAGTGAGCATCCAGATGTCCCAATCTATACTGCTNCNGTCGATGAAAGATTGAACGACCACGCCTANATTTTACCNGGGTTGGGTGACGCAGGAGATCGGATTTTTGGGACCAAATGACACTGAAGTGTCAGTACAAGATTTAATTCTTAATTGCTTANAGATAAAAGCATGTAGTCAGTTTGCGCGACTAGNGAAAGTATTGGNTTTGGAGCCAAAAATTTGAAAGAAAGTTAGCCTCNNATATTATATAGATGAAGAAATCTTTTGCACTTCAGTTAGTAGCTTAACAAATGAAGTGTCAGGCTAGATCCATNAAAATTNGAGAACNCGTCTGCAACTGCTTTGCGATAATTCTCCCCAGACANTTCTGCAATTGACAACTTGGATCCGACTACTTCTACTTGTTTCAAAGCCAATTCCATATNTTTCAATAATTCAGCAAGATCAAAGGTTCCTAGCTGGTCAGNTCTATTTAAAGTGTCGATCACTACGCTTGCCCCCGCTTCTGTCAGGCAATCTTCCGCACAAAGTCCAATTCCACGTTCANCNCCGCTGACCAAAGCTCGCTTNCCAGTTNAATAAGTAANTCANTTGTACATTAAAAATTCTCAGAATTTTCTAAATTTGTTAGTCAGGAAANATAATTANGCATTTNTTTCTCAAAAATTTGGTCCCATTAGATTTGCTCTTNATCAAAAAAACATCGGNNNTGTCGTCAATTCAATCTTTCTTGTCATTCANTAAATTCTTGATCTCATCTGCTCNGAAAATTCTCGTTCAAATCAACTTGCAAACAATTGATCAGGGTTTTGGAAGGATTTGAGCTCGATTGCATTGTCGGANGGATCTAGCAGGAACATGGTTGCCTGTTCGCCGACTTCCCCNTGGAAACGGATATAGGGTTTAATCAGAAACTCAACTCCCTGAACCTTTAGGGAGTCTGCNAGTTGATGCCAATGATCCCACTCTAAGACTGCGCCAAAATGCCGAACGGGAACAGACTTTCCGTCTACTCCGTTGGTCTCGACTCGNTGGGTTTCTTCAGGCTTNAGATGCGCAGAGATCTGATGTCCAAAAAAGTTGAAATCAATCCACTTCTCATCCGTCCGTCCGACTTTACAGCCCAAACGATTAACATAGAAATAACGGGTGGCGTTCAAATCTCTGACTGCAAAAGCTAGGTGAAAAGGGGGCATTCCCATGGGATTCCTTTGGTTTTCNTGTTTGNATCTTTGGAAACTACAGCTTTGCTAACTGAGCAAAGCTGCTCCGCAGAGCAGGATAACTCTCNAGAAAAATCTTAAACAGATCGTCATAGTTGTTCATTTGGTCAGAACTGGGCAAATACGTTTTTTGAATTCGTGGTTCTGNAGTAGCANTCTCCTGCTGACAGGAAGCCAAGGCACCGCGGAGGCNNGTCAATCCGGGTTCTGCCAGCACCTTGATCGGAATACCGAGCACATTGGCGAAGAGTTGACAAAAAGAATCTGAGCGGCTGGTTCCACCGGTTAGGATCAACTCCTCCACTCGAACNTCAGATACGGCGTGTAAAGCATGGCGGAAGGCAAAGCAGGCTCCTTCCAAAACCGCTCGGGTCAATGAAGCTCGGTTAGATTGCCGATTCATTCCTAGCCAGACTCCACGGGCATGGGGATCAATGAAGGGTGAGCGCTCTCCCTGCAGATAGGGCAAATAGAGCAACTTTCCTGCTGGTTGCTCAATAGCGATTTGAACCATCTCTTCATAGCTGTTGAAGCCAAATAGTTCTTTGACCCAAGCCAGGTTGNCCCCTGCAGTGAGGATTGGGGCAACCTGAATGAACAAGTCTGCAGCTGGATGAGCCAAGGTCCACGCGCCACTTTCCAGTCGTGCGGGTCGTTTTTCAGTAAGACCCACCCAGCCACTGGTTCCACAGTAGGCGTAAGCTTTCCCAAGTTTTCCACAACCGGCTCCNAATGTGGTCGAACCAGCATCACCGGGACCAAGGTAGACGGGTAACCCAGCAACTAATTTCAGATGCTGACNCACTTCATTTCTGAGCGAACCTAATAGCGCGCCGCCGGGAACCAATCTNGGTAAACTTGGTAGGATCGAATCCAGACCAAGCTCTGCAAAAAGTGCTGTGTGCCAGGTTCTTGANNAGAGTTTCATCAAACCGGTGGTCGCTGCAGTGGTAGTATCAGTTTGATTTACTCCGGTCAGTCGGTAGCCAATGTAATCTGCTGATCCAATGAAGATCTTTTCTGTATTTTTNAGAACCTCTGGCTGGTGTTGCTGAAACCAAACAAGCTTTGCGAGAAGGCTTGTTGGACCCTGTTCGTTGCCNGTTTCGAGCAATTGTTCCTGAAGTGATTTCTCATCATACCAACNGGCAATTTGCTCTGCACCCCTTTGATCACTGTAGCTNACTACCGGATTTAAAGGTTCTGAATGCGAATCCAGGAAAATCATATTTTGCATCTGACCCGTTAGTACAAGCCCCTGTANGGTAACCTCAGGATTCATCAGNNCATTAATCACAGCTATGAATCCATTCCACCACGTCTCCAATTCCTGATGATGGAAACCCTCATCAGTTTGCGTTTGTTGGTTTGGGTGAGAGGTCTCGCGGATCAGGTTGCCGTTACTGTGGAATAATCCACCTTTGATACTGGTTGTCCCGAGGTCAACCACCAACCAAGTGGANTCATCTTTGTTTTCAGCAGCGTTTGAATTCATCTTCTTCTCAGGGATAATCGGCTGAACAGTACTGCCGCGATGATGATCAAGCCNGTCAGGATCTGTTGAACATAGGTGTCGATTCGGAGCTGNGTCAAGCCGTTTGAGAGTACGCCGAGGATCAACACACCCGTCAAGGTCCCAAAGAGGTTGGGTTCCCCCTCTTCGGACATNGTCATTCCCACAAAAACGGAGGCGATTGCGTTGAGCATNAGCCCATCGCCCTGTGTTGGGTTTGCCGAGGAAAGTCGNCTGACCAGCATCAAGCCAGCAATCGCCGCTCCTACTCCATTGACGGCAAACGCGATTAGGCGTAAACGAGCCACAGGCACTCCAGCCAGCAGGCTGGCCTCCCGATTGCCTCCGACAGCATGCAGATTTCTACCAAAAACCGTATTCTGCAGGACGATGCCCATGAAGATCAAAACTNAAACCGCTATTAGAGTCAAATTTGGAAGTTGGATTCCTTCAGTTAATGAAATTCCACCACGACTGAAATCCCCAACAATTTCCGGAATGGCTCTACCAAAAATGGTTTTGCCATCGCTCACCAGTAAAGCCAAGCCACTAAAAATCGTNAGTGTNCCGAGAGTCGCTACAAAGGCAGACAAACCAGCGTAGGCAACAAGCACNCCGTTAAAAACGCCACCAAAACCACCCACGAGTACAGCNGCCCCTAAAGCTCCAAATAAACTGACTTCTTNTTGCCACAAAACTGCTGCAATCATCCCACTCAAGCTCGCCATAGAGCCAACGCTCAAATCAAAATCTCCTCCCACCATCACGAGCGTCATTGTCAAGGAAATCACACANAAAATGCTGACCTGCTGCGTGATGTTGAGCCAGTTCCGGGTCGTCATGAAGGTGTCTGGGCGCTGACTCCAAAAGAAACTGACAATCAACAAGAAGCCCANAAAAGTGCCGTAACGTCGGAGTAGGGAAGCAAGTTGCAAGGAAACAGTCATTCAGTAATCTCTGCAGCACGAACTCCTTGGCAATACGCGAGCAGATCAGCCTCTNTCAAGCCTGCAGTCTGCAACTCATGGTAGATTNGCCCATCCCGCAAAACAAGAATGCGATCACAAAGCCCAATCAGTTCTCCCAACTCTGAAGAAACCATCAGCACTGACTTTCCTTCCTGACTAGCTTGACGAATCAAACTGTAGATTTCCTGCTTTGCGCCAACATCCACTCCTCTTGTTGGTTCATCCAACAACAGTAATTTCGGATAGTCCCAGGTAGCCCGTGCAAAAAGTACTTTCTGTTGATTTCCTCCACTCAGTTGCCAAATTCTCTGGGTAATGCCAGTCCCTTGAACCTTCACTCGGGACCAGGCCTCCTCTGATTCCTGTCGTAATTTTTGTTGAAAAAGCAATCCCAAGAANTTGCNGAAATTGCTAATGAAAGGNAGGTGACTGTTTGTNGCTACGGTCTGGTTCAGTACCAAGCCCTCAGAACGTCGCTCTTCGGGAATGAAGGCCAAGCGTTCTTGCCAGAAATTTTGGAGCTTAGGTTGCCAGGGATTTCCTTCTAGGCTCAAAGTNCCGCTGAAATCTCGAATCCCCAATAAAGTACGGAGGACTTCTGAGCGCCCAGATCCTCCNAGCCCAGCAAGNCCNAAAATTTCNCCCTTGTGAAGCGTAAAATTCAATGACTTCAACTTANNGTTTCGCAAATCTTGGACAGAGAGTAAGACTTCNTTTGAAAGAATGTCGGAACGACCCGGATANTGCTGGCTGATTTTCCTNCCTGTCATGGCTTCCACAACAGTTTGTGGTTTCAGCATCTTTGTTTTTTCAGCCATAGTGTTGCGGCCATCCTGCAGCACGGTGATCCGATCGGTGATCTGAAAGANTTCATCGAGACGATGCGAAACGTAAAGAATGGNGCTCCCCTTTTGCTTTAGACGTTCAAGAGCAGCAAATAGCTTTCCTGTTTCGGNGGGCATTAGCGAGGCGGTCGGTTCATCTAATACATAGAGTTGAGCNGCAGGNTTGCCGGATTCAANAACAAAGGCGCTGCCTAACTTGACGAGCATCTGATCGCCTGCACCCAGGTNGCTCATCCTTTGTTTGGGATCAATGTAGGTAATNCCCAGTTCAGCAAGCGCCACCCGAGTTAGTTCAGAAAGTTTCTGCTGGTTAACAAATATTTTTGCCCGAGTTGGCAGCTGCTTTCCAAGCATTAGATTNTCAGCAACCGAGAGATGCGCNANGCTGTTNAGTTCCTGATGAATGAAGCGCATGCTAAGCTGCCCGGATTGCCTAGCCTCAGCCAATGACAGAGATTCTCCATTCATCGTGCAGGTGATGGAGTCTGCCACCAAGTTCCCCGAGAGAATTTTGATCAGGGTAGACTTGCCAGCCCCGTTTTCNCCCATCAATCCATGGATTTCTCCAGAAAACAGGGTGAGTTCTACCCCACGTAGCACAGGGACACTGCCAAAGCTTTTTTGGAGGTTNCTTAGATGGAGAAAGGGAATCACGNGTAGGAGGAGGACGGAGTGTTATTGCTTCGCTCCGCCATGTTGGAATCAAAGATCGTCAGCTGTGACCAATTTGGCGCTGACATAAATTTGNGAGCGGGATACGGAACCAGACTTCAGATACTGTTCAACCGTGTTNGCAACTGTGTTGGCGATNCCGTTGAAGTCTTGGGCAACCGTGGCCTTCAGATTCCCTCGAGCTGCAATTCGATCACGGGCCTGCTCAGTTGCATCAATTCCAACAATCACAATATCCTCATCTTCACGGCCAGCATCACGGATTGCTTGTTCTGCTCCAAGTGCAGGATCATCCCAAGCTGCCCAGATTGCTTGGATGCTGCCTTTCGTGGGATTAGCTGNNAATACAGCTTCCATTGCGTTGCGGGCGCCNTCCAANGGGCCACGATCAAAGCTTGGAGTGATCTTCTCTATGATCTTGATGTCGGGTTCATTGTTGAAGATCGACTCAGCAATTGCTCCNCGTTTCTGTACGGGGGGATAGGGCTCAAAAATGAACATGACCACATTGCCCGTGCCGTTTAATTGATCAACCACATAGGTAGCTGTCTCTGCCGCCATCACGTAGCCATTACTCGTGACGTTGGCTGTCAGCAAGGGATCAGCTCCAGAGTCCATCCCAAAAACNGGAATTCCAGCGTCTTTGGCCGCGAGCAAACCATTACGAATTTGGGATGGATCGACATTGATCACCATCGCATCAACTTTTTGCAGGGCGACATCTTCCATTCGGCTGACCAGGGCAGCAACGTCTCCGGAGGTGTCGATCACATCNACCTGCCAACCCTTGCTTNTAGCGGCTGCCTCAAAACCCTCCACCATGAGTTGAGTCCCTGGTTGTGCCAGNAAAGGAGTTAGCACGGCCAATGTGCGNGATTGGGCGAACAAGAATTGGGGAAGAGCAAGCAGGAGGATTCCTGTGAAAATGAACAGATTCTGCCGCATGGGTGTCTCCTTTGGATTTTAGAAAAGTTGTATGAGCCNGTACCAGACAGAAAACGTCTGATNAAAGAATGAAACCGGTATCGTGTGATAAGNTGAAGGAGANGTATTGTCAAGTATNGCTAGCGCAGAACTATTCGCTACTCAAACTCGACTCAGTTTTTTCTCNGCTTGGTAACGAAGCTACTGCACCAAAATGNTGGACACTGAGCGAGGCAGCGACATTCCCATACCGTGCTGCTTGAAGCAGATCTTTGGTGCGTAACCACTCTGTCAGGAATCCTCCGTCAAAACAGTCACCTGCAGCGGTGGCATCCACTAATTTGGACTGAATTCCAGGGATTTNTTCTCTCATGCTGTCNTGTGTAGCCAANAGCACACCTTGGTCTCCTANAGTCAGTGCTACCACTTCGACGCCCATCTTCAAATATTCATCAACAATACTTTCTGGATTCTCCAGACCCGTCAATTGACGAGCATCATCNAGCCCAGGCAGGACAAAATCNGCTAGGGATGCTACATGTTGGATAATTGCTTTAGCCCGTGATAGTGACCAGAGTTTGAGCCGAAGATTGGTGTCAAAGGANATCTTCACACCATTTTCCTTAGCCAATTCAATTGCTCGTAATGAAGCTTCACAAGCGTTGTCGCTGATTGCTAGAGAAATACCAGAAAGATGAAGAATCTTTACGTTTNGAAAGTGCTCTTTTTTTATATCATTTGGCTTCAAGCGGCTGGNGGCCGAGCCCGCTCGACGATAGTCAAATACGTGCCCACTCGGTCCGTGTGAAATGAAGTAAATACCAGTTGGTGCCACCTCATCTCGAATGATNCGGCTGATGTCGATTTCTTCTCTCTCCCAGAATTGCAGNATCTCTTCAGCAAAAGAATCCTGCCCCATTCTTGTGAGCATCCCTGCCTGGCCACCCTGTCTGGCCACGGCTACAGCAACATTGGAGACGTCCCCACCAATACTGCGAACATATTGCCCTGGCTGTTGCTCATTGAATTCTAGCAGGGGCTCGCCCAAGCAGAGTATATCAATCATTGGATAACCCTTCAGGTAAAGCATGAACAAACTTTAATGCGTCCCCTCGGATTTGTTTGATAGCTTTCCCTGGGGAATATAAAGCTGAGCCAATGCCTGCTCCATTTGAGACCGATAGAAACTCAGCAAGATTGGCAGCGTTGACTCCCCCAGTNACCACAAGCAAGGTATCCTTTGGCAAAACTGCTCGCAGCGCCNTACAGTACGATGGGCTGATCNCATCTCCAGGGAATATTTTAAGAGCATCCGCACCTGCATCNAACGCCTGAAAAGCTTCGGTTGGTGTAANGACTCCAGGTACCGAAATCATTCCCATCCGCTTGGTTGCCTTGACCACCTCTGNATTCAGATTTGGAGATACAATCAAGGCTCCCCCAGCGTCTGCCACCTGAGGAACTTGTTCCGGCTTTAACACAGTCCCAGCTCCAATCAGAGCAGATCCGCTGTAGCGTTTGGCTAGCTGCTGAATACTATCATACGGATCTGGTGAATTGAGAGGAACCTCCAGAATTCTATAACCAAGTGTAATCAGTACGTCCCCCACCTCGTCTACCTCGTGGGGAGCAATTCCTCTAAGAATCGCGAGTAAGGGGATAGGATTCAGCCAATCACTGATTGATTTATGCATTAGAAACCCCTCAATGATTGTCCCTAGGAACTCCTTTGCTCTGGGCAATTCTTTGATACTTAACGGCAGACTTCAAAACCATCCCCTGTGCCAGTTGATCCACGTCACGACGCTGTAGCTCCTGCCAAGGTGTTTGAGACTCAGGAATTGGGAATCCATCTCGTTCAAGCTTTTCACGTCTGCTGGCTAACTCTGCATCGTCTATCAAAATGTCAGCACGACCTTTCTTAAGGTCTATACGGATTCGATCATCAGTTTGAACTATAGCCAAGCCCCCCAACGCAGCTGCTTCTGGTGATGCATTTAGGATTGAAGGAGAACCAGAGGTGCCACTCTGTCGACCATCCCCAATGCATGGGAGTTCATTGACACCTTGCTTCAGCAGATAATCGGGCGCACGCATGTTGACCACTTCAGCAGCTCCAGGATAGCCAATGGGCCCCGCACCCCGCATGAAAAGAAGGCAGTTGGCATCAATATTTAAAGCAGGATCATCAATTCGATGATGGTAATCTTCAGGGCCATCAAACACGATTGCTCTGCCCTCAAAAGCATCTGGATCGTCTGGATTTGATAGATATTGCTCCCTGAAATCCTGAGAAATGACAGAGGTTTTCATGATGGCGGCATCGAAGAGATTCCCTCTTAATACCTTAAATCCAGCTGCAGGTTTCAACGCTGTGGCGAAGCTTCGAATTACGTCGGTATCGACAATTTCTGCATCTCGGCAATTCTCTCCAATTGTTTTTCCGTTGACAGTAATGGCATCTTCGTGAATCTGACCGTGGCGGATCAGTTCTGCAACGACAGCCGGGACTCCTCCTGCATGGTGATAATCTTCCCCAAGATAGGCTCCAGCAGGTTGGAGGTTGACCAACAATGGAATGTTGTGGCCATGCTTTTCCCAATCGTCTACTTCAAGCCCTACGCCGATATGACGTGCAACAGCATTTAGGTGAACAGGTGCGTTGGTCGAACCACCAATCGCAGAGTTAATCACGATTGCATTTTCGAAAGCCTTACGGTTCAAAATGTCAGATGGTTTCAGATCCTCTCGAACCATATCCACAATCCTTTTCCCTGTGAGATAGGCTGCTTGAGCTCTTTCCCGGTAGGGGGCTGGAATAGCAGCGCTACCAGGTAAGGACATTCCTAATGCTTCGGCCAGGGAGTTCATTGTTGTAGCTGTCCCCATCGTATTGCAGTAGCCGGGTGAAGGAGCAGAGGAGGCTACTAAATCAACAAATCCAGGATAGTCAATTTCACCACGAGCCATCATTTCTCGAGCTCGCCAGACAATAGTCCCAGAGCCGGTGCGCTCTCCTCTGAACCATCCGTTAAGCATAGGTCCACCAGAGAGAGTAATTGCAGGAATATTCACCGTCGCAGCTGCCATTAGCGCTGCTGGTGTGGTTTTATCGCAACCGATTGTCAGGACTACACCATCGATCGGGTAGCCATAAAGAACTTCGACAAGGCTTAGGTAGGCAAGATTCCGATCCAAAGACGCGGTAGGTCGCTTGCCAGTCTCTTGTATTGGATGAACCGGAAACTCAATCGCAATTCCACCTGCTTCGCGAATTCCTTCGCGCACACGCTTGGCTAGTTCTATGTGAGGGCGGTTGCATGGAGAGAGATCTGAACCAGTTTGGGCGATGCCAATCACAGGTTTCCCAGACTGTAACTCCTCACGAGTGAGTCCAAAATTAAGATAGCGCTCCAGATAGAGGGCGGTCATGTCGGGATTGGCAGGGTTATCAAACCATTGCTGGGAGCGAAAACGACACTTGGATTCAGACTGGCTCATGTCTCCTCAATGTAGATACTAAGTGAAGGAGGTACGCAGGGAGCAATTTCCCACTTGCTTCTGCAGGTTGCTTGAAGGATGAAGAAAACACATTGTCGATGTTTCAGCCTACTTGCTTTTGGATTGTTGACAAAGGTACGACTCTACCTGAGTATGTCAAACAGAATTCTCAGAAGCAACCACGAAAAAAAGATTATTATTTTAGAAAGTATGATGGAAAATCAGCAGGATTGGGTAGCAGTAGACTGGGGGACAACCCACTTCAGAATCTGGCGTATGCAAGATAAAAATGCCTTGGAAGGACGTGAAGCATCCTGTGGCCTGCTGAACCTGAAAAAGGAAGAATTCGAACCTACTTTGAAGGAACATCTNCATGGATGGCCTGTGGAAAGTCCGGTGCTGATGAGTGGTATGGTGGGGAGCCGTCAAGGCTGGCAGGAAGCTCCTTATTTGTTTTTACCGGTCTCACTGAAAGATGTGGCCATTGGCGCGGTAGATGTTCAAACGAATGATCTNCAGCGCAAGGTGCATGTGTTGCCTGGGGTGGCTTGCCAAGAANNATCGAGGCCTGATGTTATGCGGGGAGAGGAGACCCAAATGCTCGGATTGGGAGCTGGGTCATCAGAATGGTCAGGGATAATATGTTTGCCAGGGACGCATTGTAAGTGGGTAAGGNTAGCTTTGGGGCAGGTTCAGCAATTTGATACCTACCTNACGGGCGAACTCTTCTCAATTGTGCGTCAACACAGTATCTTACGGCATGATTTGGAATCGGGAGACGTTGACNTAGAACAACCTGCTTTTGCGAAAGGTGTTTCAANAGGCTTTGAGGAAACTACTCCATTNCTGACTTCACTNTTTCGAATAAGAGCTACCTCACTGCTTTTGGATCGAGATCCANTTGCTAATTTGGCATTCCTGAGCGGTCGGGTTCTTGGTGAAGAGCTACGATCGGCGACCCGAAAAATTGAAAAAACGGAGAAGATTCANNTAGTAGGTGGATCTTCATTGACCAAGTTATATGCTCGAGCGTTGAGTTTGGTTGGTCGAGAGGTAGATTTGCATTCTGGAGATGATTTGGTTCGGCTAGGCCTCACNGCAGCCTGGCGATTTTTGTATCCTCAAAAGGAGTAAAACTATGGATTCGATGCAAGTTTGTAATGTCCCAGTCTGTGAGCTTGGCGAGGGGATCTTCTGGCACCCTGAGCGNGGGAGCTTTTGNTGGTTTGATATCCTCGGCAAGAAGCTCTATGAGCAGGTTGGGGATCAGCCTGTCCGAGTGATTGATTGTCCTGGTAACGCTAGNGCTGCAGCTCGGATCGATGAAAAACGNTTGGTGGTTGCNGTCGATGACGGACTACATATTCTGGACATGGATTCCAAAAGCTGGAAGTCCTACCTTGATGTGGAAGCAGAAAACTCAGTNACTCGCAGCAATGACAGTCGGGTTCACCCCAGCGGCTCCTTTTGGTTTGGGACGATGGGGCGCAATGCCGAAAAAGAAGCTGGATCCATTTATCATGTTTCCCAAGGAAAGCTCCAATTGCTCTTCCCCAACATTACCATACCCAATGCCACATGTTTCACTAAAGATGGAGCGACCGGCTATTTCGCTGATAGTGCATTGAGTACGGTCTGGAGAGTGAAATTGGATCCGGCAACAGGACTACCACAAAGCGAACGGGAAGTCTTCCTGACATTNGAGCCAGGAATTGCNCCAGATGGCGCAGTTGTCGACGCTGACGGGAATTTTTGGATTGCTCTCTGGGGAGCCTNCAAAGTTGCAGGATTTAGTCAGAATGGCAGTCCCTTGAGGGAATTCTCCCTAACGGCCAGTAATGTTAGTTGCCCTGTCTTTGGTGGCNNAGATAACTCTGAGCTTAGAGCAACCACTGCATTGGAACACTTAGATTCGACAGCTAGAGCAAATCAANCAGACGGAGGCAGGGTNTTCAAAGCTTCCACTTCCTTCCGTGGACAAGTCGAAGCAATGTACAGGCTTTAATCGACCAAACTGTATTCCTANCGNCTCAGCAGGTCNATTCCATAGGGAATNGACCTGCCCTCGCNGTAAATGGGNCCCAACTAATAGTCTCGNTGATTCGTCTTTCTGANATTTTTTGAAAAAAATGAAAAATAAATTCTTTAGCTNTTGGATAGNACCTAANTGCACCTTTNTCATTTGAGTACTAAATCAATTGATCTTGAAAAAAGTCTGAAATGCATTTTCTCAGTCACACCAATCTACTGATTGTCAAACTGGCTTGTTTANCTCTTTTCTATTTCGTTTTTGTCTCAGAAGGGCTGGGACAGCAAAAACANACAGATACTGCGAATGAGATCCAGCAAAGTGTAGAGCAGAATTCAAATCAGCGTCTGCAGGAGCTGAAGACTCAGTTGATTGAATTTACTAGCATCATCAGCTTGCAGCAAAAAATTCTCGAGGATCTGAGAGCAAANCTGGATCAAAATCCTNCGCAGCNTACAAANTTTGCCCTTGAAGGACAAGTCGCTGAATCTGAGAAAATTCTGAAGAATGCAGAGGTAGCTTTTGAGTCAATCGTCACCGGAGGGCTGGACCTAGAAAATTTCAAGGANGTGCCTGATCAGAGCTTTGACTGGCAAAGCGATCTAATCGAGATNATTCAGCCCATTTTTCAGAGCCTGAAGGATNTGACGGAGCAGCCNAGAGCTATTGAGCGAATTCGGAAAACCATAGAATTCTATCAGNAAAATCTTTCAGAAATTGAAAANTCGATTCTTAAAATTGAAGAGTGGTCTCAAGCCGNGGTCGATCTTGCGACGAGAAGGCAAATCCAAACAATTCATGAAGACTGGCGAGAGCGTAAGGCAGAGGCACAGCGATACCTGGAATTGGTCCAGCTGCAATTGCGAAATCTACAGATTCGCCAGGAATCAATCTGGNCAAGTGTTTGGTTGGCTTTTGGAGCTTTCTTGACAGGCCGNGGCCTCAACCTGATGTTGGCTGTNCTTGCGACCATGGCAGTCTGGTTCGGAATGCGAACTTTCCTTCGCTTCATGGTTCCGAAAGAGGGAGTCGACGAATTCCATACTAGGAGTCAATACTCACGAGTGCTTTTCTACACCTACAGAATTCTAATGATGATGGCCTCAACNGCGGTCTTTCTCATTGTTCTGTACGTGACAGGAGACTGGNTGCTCTTGGGCTTGGCTTTGTTGATCTTGGCNGGAATCGCGATTGGGCTGAAGAAGTATCTGCCTCAATTTCTGGCAGAGGCAAAGCTACTATTGAACTTGGGAGCNGTCAGAGAAGGAGAAATGGTCACCTACGAGGGTGTGCCTTGGATGGTGAAGTCCATCAACATATACTCTCATTTNGTCAATCCTGTTCTGGAGGGGGGTGAGATGCGCATGCCCCTCAGCGAGATGTCTCAGCTGATCTCTCAGCCAATTGCTGAGAATGAACCCTGGTTTCCATCCAATTTACATGATTATATCTTGTTGCCNGATGGTTCNTTTGGCCNGGTCATTATNCAAACTCCAGAATTTGTTCAGGTCAANACAAGAGAAATGATCCGTACATTTTTGGTCAATGATTATCTAAATTTGGGGATCAAAAATCTTTCGATGGGTGCATTTGCCTGTGTTGGAAGTTTTGGAATCAGCCTTGAACACCAGGANATCTGCTTGGATCTCGTGCCCAATACATTTGAAANATCAATNGGGCTATTCATCGACCAAAATGGGCTACAACCATCTTTAGAAGAGTTGANTGTCGAAATGAGCTCGATTCAGTCCGGGTCAATTCAATACTTTCTATATGTCAGGATGAAGAGCCCTGCCGCAGAACATTACTGGAAAGTCCTCAGAATCATGCAGCAAGCCTGTGTNGCCACTTGCAACAGNNAGGGNTGGAAAGTGGAAAATCCTGACATGACCTTTCAAGTGCCGCCNCCGNATTTTCCCCAAAAATGACAGNTCAGGTTACCAATCAATTGAATCCACTTTTTACAGCCGCAAGCATTTGCTTGATCTGTGAGTCGTTCAATTGNCCATCGACGCTGAAGAGAACNTTCCCTTGCTTNTCAAAAATCACAACGTCACTGTTGTGATCACCTAGACCCCACTCATTCACCAAGACTTTCTTGTAATCCATCACATAGAGGGTGTTTTGATATTCCTTCTGTTTATCCTCCAGNTTGCCCTGGATCAGGAAATTAGGGAGNAGCGTTGCATCCATGTTGATCACCGCTACAGAGCGAACNTGGTCTTCGGGCAGATTNGCATTCTTCAGTGCTTCACTGGCTGNGTTGTTCAAATCACTCTCATCTGGATCTACATAAAAAAGGATCGTNACGTAACCAATGAANATATCACTTTTCCAGGAGCCACCGCCATCAACTAACTTNCCCTGCTCTCCCTGCAGAACAATGGTCTTNGGAGTTGANCCAACTNGTAATTCAGCATTAGACACAATTGGAGCCAACAAAAAACTCAACCCTAGTAGACACTCNTTCCNGGCTCTATTCTTGGATCCTATCATTTTACAACCTCGCTTATTTTGAAAATTTAAGACAGCACACTCAACCAAATCTAAGCTAAATTGAAATTTATTACTCGATAAAAATAATAATTTTGATTGGATCTAGTCCAGTATTCTTCGCTTTGAATTATCTCATTCANGCAAAAGATTGATGAAAATCAAGACGCCATGGAAAAATATCTANTAATTCAGAAAGTAACTTTAATTTTAGTTTGCGAGAATGAGAACAGCATTTGCACCTGCAANTNTTCAATCCAACTTATTGAAATTGGATAAGAATATTTTTCTTTTNNANCAAAACTCTGTTTCTTTTCCATAAATGGGCGATCTTATGTTTCGACGAATCCTCTGGATAACGATTCCAATGCTTCTGCTAACCAGCTTTTCAGAAGCCATAGAACGGCGACGTGCCCAATTCCCCAGAGACTTTGGATATCTGATCGCTCCNATTCCTTACATCTTACCTGGCGTTGGAACAGGGCTTGGAGTGATTGGCGCATTCAATAACACCTTCGATAGCACCACCGATTTTTTCTTAGTTGGGGTTGGAGGGGATGTTGAAGGAACCATTACTGGTGTAACCGATATCGAGTTGTTGCCTGAAAACGTTCTACTGGATGTGACCTACGTGGGATTCAACAAGGGCTCGCAAAAGCAGTATGGGCAACGGGGAATCGAATCTGATCCGGAGGACTTCAACATCGTAGAATTAAAGAATACTTCTTTGTATGGAGGTCGACTGACCTTCACCTTTTTAGAGCGTCGTTTAGAATTTTTCACNTTGCAATACAACATCCGCTCAGAGCCGAGNGCTGTGATCTATCAAGGGAAAGAGGAGAATCGTCAGGAATACGCTGATCCCGAGCCCTTCACCTTTCAGAGGCTGACCTACGGAACCCAGATCGATGTTACGGATGACCGGCTGGATCCTCGAANGGGTGTCCGCTTCGTAGCTACNAGGTCTGAATCCCCATCGANAGACGCAAAATCTTCAGAAAGCTACACGGTCGACACCAACTTGACCGGGTATATCCCACTGCTAGAGAGTAGCACCTTTGCCATCAACTATTTTCGTTCAGATGCTACGGTGACCAAGGAAGGNGTGACCGACTATCAATCAATTCTCGATGATTTGAGAACTAATTATGCTTGCACAGCAGGTGATCCCTGTGATGAAAGCTTAAAGAAATTAGCAACTGATACCCAAGCAAGCAGAAAATATGGAACAGCTAGTAGCCTNGGTGGTAGCTCTCGTTTNCGGTCCTATGCGGGGGGGCGTTTCAGTGGAGCTCACACCGAATTTTATGGTTANGAATTTCGCTGGAATCTGACCGACGAGAATACCCCGTTTGACCTNTACTTCATTCGGGATTTTAGAACAGGATTCCAACTCGCTTTNTTTTATGAGANNGGAACGGTTGCAGAGCAGCGNGANNATCTNTGGNCCAAGTCNAGAAATTCTTCGGGGCTTGGTGCAAGACTNGTCACTGGATCGGGGTTTATCTATCGCTTCGACGTTGCAACAGGATCTGAGGGGCAGGAAACAACCTTATTCGTTGACTATCCCTGGGGTACAATCGCTCAATAAATTTGCTAAATAACCTTGATGCGATAATCATTAAGCAATCTAGGACCTAGTTGTGATCTCTGTAGATTGTGTTCCTTGAGCATTCTTAAGAAANAACAATCCTGCGATGATCATTGGCAAACAGAGTAACTGTCCTCTGGAAATACCCATGCCAATGAAATCTAGGTCAAAGCCAATCCCGACATCAGGCATTCTAAAAAATTCGCAGAATGCCCTGGCTATTCCATAACCCACCAAGAATGTACCAATCAAAGTGCCGGGTCTTTTGAGCGCATCNCTANGCCAAGCAAGATGCCCTAAGACAAGAAATAGNACGAGACCCTCCAAGGCAGCTTCGTATAATTGACTAGGGTGACGNCCCTGGCCAATGGTGTTGGCTAACTCCGGATATGCCCGGGCATANAATTCTACTTGTGGAAAAATGACTGCCCATGGGACATCGGAAACCCTGCCCCACAATTCTCCATTGATNAAATTTGCCAAGCGTCCAAAAANCAAACCAATTGGGGCTGCGATTGCNATGGCGTCCCCAAGAGAGAACAGCGAAACCTTGTGGCGTTGAGCATAGAAGATCACAGAGACAACTACGCCAAGCATTCCACCATGAAATGACATCCCCCCTTTCCACATTGCAAGTACACCTCCTGGATCTGTGAGCAGATGTGGGCTGTAAAATAATACATATCCAAGNCGGCCNCCAAAAATGACTCCAAGAGTCATCCAGATCAAGAGGTTTTCAGTTTCCTCTACTGGAACAGGTGGTTCCCCANTAGGCCAACGCGCCTTTGCAGACAGCATTTTATTGACATAAACCCTGCCTAGCAGTAGTCCTGCAATGTAGGCTAGGGCATACCAACGCAGACCAAAGGGGCCCAACTCAATGCCAAACATAGAGAAGGGCCCTACAGTAAACAGAGTAGGATCAATTGATGGGAAGGGTAGCGCTAACATANAGACCCGTCTGGGATNAAAGTCGGATTGGGATCAATCAAAAAGTGTGGGTGCGTATTTTTTCAGATCAAAGATTTCAGTTTTACCGTTGTGATATCGGATTTGAATTTTGGATTGATCTACCCACTCCATCTCCAATTTTGNAGACTCATNTNGTGGGTAAAGCTTGAGGCTCTTGACTTCNGATGAGTCGTGGCGGATGAGATGGAGACGAAACTCAAAGATTTGTTTGTTTCGCTTTTTTCTGGAATCTCGAATGTGAGCAAAGACCAGATGAGTTGCGGAAGCAGTGGGACTCCGCACTGACTTGTACTTAGACTTTATAATTTCCAGCTGGCCCTTGTAGGTCCTGTAAATTTTTAGAATACCGGTTTCTTCATCTAAAATATCAAAGACTCCATAGCCGTTGTTGTTCATCACTAGCTTGTCATTCTTGTTGGGNAGGAGATGGCCGTGATACTTACCTTCTTCATCTATCCCTAAAACTAGCCATGATACTGTGTCCTTGACTTCAATGAGGTTCACCCATTGAACGGATGGGCTTTGTAGTAGTAATTTCCCGTTACGGTAAAGAGCGTTATTCGGNTGCTCCGCAGGAAAAATTGAGAATTCTTCGACCGTTTTAACAAATAGTAATGCGTGCGATGATTGAGCAAGTACAGGAGAACAAANAAGAATTAACAGTAAAAACAGAAAGATTTGCGACATTTTTCTTCGGTTGCAAGAGCTTGAAAATAATGATTTGATTCCTATCTTGACGCCTTNGCCAAGCCCTTCAAGGCAAAACCTCTAAACNAATGATGTTCCTTNAGAATGCCTGATATTNCGATCNTTTGGTCNCGAAAGGTTCGCACGTCCGTTGCATGACAATGATTTCTTAATCTAGACAATTTATGAATGCACCTTTTCATGTGACCTGTGCGATTCCCCGTNCTGGTCGTACACTGAATAATTTTCTACAGAANCTGATTGNNCTCGGAGTCTCTTTTGAAGAAATTGATGCAATTTTGCAGATTCTGTCCCAAAGCAAATCACGGAGCAGTCTAAAACTCGAAGAAGCGCTGAACTTTTTGGATGAGGTACGNTCTAAAGCNCCCAATTGCTTNTCTGTNTTTGTGGATAGAAAGCGTTTCCATCGGCCATATCGTTTGGGATTTTTAGGTTACGATTGGCAGATTGGTCCTTACAGACTGAGAGTGGAGGGAGAAGAACCTCACAACGGGTCTTCACTAATCCGATTAGACGAAGTTGATTTTACGGTAGTAGGTTTGGATGAACTTCTCTCGATGACTCAGTACTATTTGCGAGATCCATCCCGGGTTACCAAATGGGGGATGTATAATTACCATCTGGAAAAACCTACCGGAATCCGTGTCGCGGGTTCAGCAATGCTTTGCAGTTACAATGAAATTCTGAAGACAGAAATACAGGACATCGTAGGCTTTTTCCTGATCTCCAAAGTTTCTGAGAGAAAACATCCACTGAATCTGAAAACACTATCCAGATTTGGGCAACAGGTCTTTGTGAAGGGACGCTACACTGGAATTGTAATGGCAGCCTATCCAAAACTGAACATTGTTTCTGTAGAAGATGTTGAAAATGCTGTCCTGGCGGGTGAAAAAGGGTGTGTAGGTCTGGAGATCGTACAAAGTGGTTCTACAGTCAAAAGAAAGGGACTTTTTATACATGGTGGACCATTATTTTTATCAGAGAGTTTATATGTTGTTGATTACGATCGGTATGTGTCTAGCGAGGCTCTGCAGAATATTGTCGAATTACTGAATCCGGTCGGTTATTTCGAGGAAGTGCGTTTAAAACAGTTCGCCAAATGGTATCGAGCTTTAGAAATTAATCTTGCGAATGCTTGGACGGGTAAGCCACCGATAACTGAATTGTTTTGTGAAAATTCTGATTCAGAGCAAGGGCTTCGTCCCTACCGACTAAAGACCCGACACTGGAAACCGAGCGACACCTACCAACGCGATCAAGCACAGCAAGGAAGTGAACGGGCCCACAAACAGTTGTTGGGCTTTTACCAAAAAATTTGCGAGGAGTACCCCATTGTCAATGTTTAGTCAGAATACATCTGTTTGGCTTTGTTTGCCTCTCATTCTATTGATGTTTGCGTTTCCCAATCTGATCATTGCGCAGCAGACTAGGATAGAAACTGAATCATTGGCTGAACGCATTGCCAACTCTGTAAACGAATTGGTGGGCAACTACCGAACGATTGCAATTTCAAGAATCAAACACCGTAGTCGCAACAAGGTAATCGATTTGGAGCAGCTGATCGATTATACCAATGTGAAAATTGTTCGAGGAGAAAGATTCCAGGTTACAGATCGCTCAAAACTGCAATTGATTCTTAGAGAGCAGAAGATCCAACTTTCAGAATTTGTTTCTCCAAACGATTATCGTGAACTTGGGAAGCTACTAGGGGTGGAATTGTTTGTTTACGGTACTGTCTACGATGAGGCATTAATCCTCAAAGCAATAGATGTTCAAAACTCGTCTATTGCCTGGGCGGGGGTGTATCCGGTCAGTGAGATGACAGCGCGACATCAAATGTTGACCAACTTGAGTCAATCTCTTTTGGCGTCACTTAAGCAGAGTGCAAGAAGAATTCAGAACGAAGAGATTAAGCGAGTCAGTTTTTGGGATCTTGAGACACCCTCACCACTTTCATCAGAAGAAATCATTGATTACCTAACAGCGGCAGTTGCGAATGATAAAAGCTTGAAATTAATTGATCGTGAAAATCTACAATTGATATATAACGAACAGAAGCTCAACCAAGAGGTCTACATCGATGAAAACCAGGCACGTCGACTGGGAGAACTATATGGAGTAGATGCGTTTTTGTATGGGAATATTTCCAGGCGTGCAGACGGAGAATTTGTGGCTTCCATGAAGATGATGAATGTCTTTAGCGGGGTAATCACATGGGCGGATTTGTTGAAATTTCGTGAAAACGATGAGGGTAGTGTCACCATTTTAAATCCATTCTCGAAAAAGATTCAGGTACGATTGGAGCGCAACAAGGGAAATGGTATGATTGCAATCCCTGGGGGAATGTTTTTAATGGGCACGGATGACCCTCTTTATGCTAATTCCAATCGACGCTTGATGCGGGTGAGGCCCTTTCAAATTGATCAAACAGAGGTGAGTAACGGCGATTACTTAGCCTTTGTTGAGGCGAACAANCACCGNCGCCCTGTAAGTTGGACACAGGGGAGNATGCTTCCANAAGATGTGGAACTGCCAGTNGTAGGTATNANCTGGGAGGATGCAAGNATNTACTGTAGATTTCTNGGCAAACGATTACCAACAGAAGCAGAGTGGGAGAGAGCNGCCCGCGGAACTCAAGGACGAAAGTATCCATGGGGNCCTAGTTTTAGTCGAAATTTCAGTGTAACACGTGAAAGTGGAATCGACAGTAGCGTGAATGTGGACAGCGTGAACAGAGATNAGACTCCTGAGGGAATTCGCCANCTAGCTGGAAACGTAAGAGAGTACGTTTCGANTGCTTATCGGCCAGGTGGGCAAGCAGAAAGAANCTCAGACAGTAATAGTCTTGAGCGCGTCCTTCGAGGATCTTCCTGGGCGTTTGGCTCCTTTGAGGCTGCGGGCTTTTATAGAGGGTATACCCGGCCTAATTTAGCTTGGCCCGATGTTGGCTTTAGNTGTGCCAACGACCTTTAGGAGTTATGAATGTTCAGTTTGATTTTACTGCTGGGAAGTGCGTTCATTTTNGCGANCCCTGANCTCGGGAAGTATTCAGCAACAGCTGATTANGGGTATTATGCAATCTCGGATACCATCGAAGAGTCTAAAGGGATTGANAGCAGGGCTGTCAATGGTGCTTACGGTTTTGGTCTAGGGGTGAATGGAACTTACCTGAATNATTCTCCATGGAGGCACTCAGTTACGTACCGAGAGTATGATGCGAGCAATTANATTATTAAGACGATGAATGTTGGTATTGATTACACTGCAACTGTTCCGCAGGCTCCGATNCAACTCGCCGTTGGTGCTGAATTAGGTACCGGAGTGTTNCATCCACAAAACTATGGACACCTTAAATCACGGGAAACAACGGGCGGACAGATTCATACAGANCTGAGCCATTATTTCATAGTGCAGGAACGCGTCGCATACTTCTTCCTCAAGCCCAGTTTCCGTTTTTATGAATTTGCGCTGTCAGGACAGNAAGGTCATCCAAATCAGGAGATCAATGGNACTGTGCCTGCTTTGACAGCTGGAGTTGGTCTNGAATTTTAAATTTTTAAATTTTGCAGGACACATGGACGTGANCAGCCCCCTANCCCCGACTGGGCTCCGCATACTTTCTTCTGCAGAGATTGAAGAACTTTCTGAAGNAATACANAGTCGTGATCCTTGGTTCGAATNTTATCTAAGATTTGCCNTNTTGACAGGAATGCGGCGAGGGGAAATCCTTGCTTTNACTTGGCATGANGTTGACNTATGGCTGAATAGNGAAATCATTGTNCCAGATCCACGCCAGCCTTACTATCGTGANCCAAAANGTCGGCAAATTCCCATTGATGAAATCNTACTAGGTATTCTACTAGATCTTAGATCTCCTTCTCGNTGGGTCTTCCAGAAAACAGGTCGTCGAATGCTGGGAAGTACGGTCAGCNTCTTNTTCAGAGAGCTAAGTGTTCAGACAGGTATCATAGTNACTTCAGAGCGNATTCGCATGACCTACGCGATGAATCGCTACNATCAGTTGCGNCCAAGATCCCGTAGAGATTGGGAGATTTTACAGGAGANTTTNGGTCACNGNGACATCTCCACCACTCGAAGCTATTTTCAGCGNCACTTTANNGAAATANCTTTGCAGTCGGTAAACTGATGAATCGAAGGGTTAGGTTTAATTACTATTTCAACAAATAAGTGATTGATCAAGCAGGTTTGCTTTTCGAATGGATGTATCGCAAAAATTCGTCTCTACGCTCAACTTTCTGAAAACATCCACGGTATTCGGTGGTAATCGTCGAAGAAGTTTGGTCTTCAATTCCTCTCATCATTACGCAGAAATGCTTGGCATCCAATAAGACTGCTATATCTGGGGTTCCTAAGGCTCGCTCAAGTTCTTCTGCAATTTGCCTAGTGAGCCTTTCCTGCACTTGAGGGCGCCTTGAATAATAATCAACGATGCGATTGATTTTCGATAAACCAATCACACCATTCTTGGGAATGTAGGCCACGTGTGCTTCCCCAACAATAGGCAAAAAGTGGTGCTCACAAAAAGAACGAAAGGAGATGTTTTTTTCAAGTAAAACATTTTGATAGCGGTAGGTGTTCTGAAAGAGTCGGATTTCAGGTTTTTTCTCGGGGTTCAGGCCAATAAAGATCTCACTGACAAACATTTTTGCAACTCGCCTGGGTGTCCCTTGCAAGCTATCATCATTGAGGTCCAATCCCAAAGTATGCATAATTTCCCGGAAGTGCTCCTCGATACGGTGAATTTTAGTTTCAGAACTTAACTCCCAGGCATCAGCCCGGATTGGTGTTTCCAGGCTGGTGCTGTGATGACAATCACCTAAGATTTCAAATTCTTCGTAAGAGCGCTCCAGTCCATCTTGAATTCTCGACATTTATTTACCTTTGACTGGGAATATATTCNGCGATTCCGGAGTTTTTGTCGTTCTCCCATTGAATAACCTTGTAGCACCAAGCTCGGCTATNGGATTTTCGCCTCACAAGTTCGTCAGCAAATTCTAGAAAATATCTAGCCATTCCTTCTGCNCCACAGTTTTCCACAACCCTTAGCTTNCATAGNCCTTTCTCATNCATACCCTCGAATGTTTCCAGATAGGGATCTTGTTTGTTAATCAATAAAGTGTGATCACACATGTNTNCAAGATGTTCCTTCAATTCCTTCAATTCTCCGAAATCAAAGACGAAATGATTGGTATCTAACTCCTTGCAAGCGAAATGAAATTTAAAGCTCCTTGAATAACCGTGTATTTGGCTACAGTGTCCTTGATGAGCGTGCTGTCGGTGAGCACATGGTAAATTAAAATATTGTTTGGTACAGGTGTAAATATATTGACCCATATTTCCTTGCAAATCTCAGAAGAGATGTTTACGAAAAACAANGNTTTCTTCCAAGAACATGCCAAGGCTAAAATAATCTTAAACTCAGTAAATTTAGAGAATCTAAAAATCATTTTATTTTTCATGAGTATTTTTATGAGATTATTCTCATTCTTTTAAAGAATATTCATCAAATTTATTCTTTTTTTCATGANAGGCTTTTCAGTAATTCGTNAAGCTCCATTCTGGATTTGACGATCTTATCTAAAAGTCCAAACTCTAACGCCTCTTCTGCAACCATCCAATTGTCCCGGTCGATAGCTTGCTTAATCGTTTCGTAGTCTTTGCCAGTTTGCTCACAATAGATGTCAATGATTCGATCTCTTGTTTTGAGAATCTCTCGGGCCTGGATCTGACATTCTGTGGCGCGTCCTTGATAGCCCATTAGAAGAGGTTGATGAATCATGATTTTCGCATTGGGAAAGGCAAATCTGCGCCCAGCATTGGCAGCTAAACTNAGGATTGAACCCATACTNGCAGCAAAACCGCCTACAATTGTGGTTACTGGACAGGAGAGAAAGCGAAGCATATCAAAGATAGCAAACCCAGAAAAAACCTCACCACCAGGAGAATTGATGAATATTGTAATNGGAGCCTCTGGGTCGTCTTGCTCCAAAAGCACCAGNTGTGAAAGNATTCTCTGAGTCAATTCAGAAGTGACTCCCTGCGAAATAACAAGAGTNCGAGCTTGTANCATCTTCACAGTAAGCCCTTGCATTTCTGTGGAATCCTCTTTTTTCTCTTCAGCTTTCACAGGTATTTGGATGGAAGTCAGTTGGTCAAAAGTGGGCATAATTCACTGGAGCAGTTGAGTTGANATGATNNGAATGNAGGTTGATTCTAACGATAAGAATTTTGAAATTGTAGTNGTTCTATGAGACTTAAGAAAGCAAGGTTTTGTTCAACTTGGCANAATTGGCGCAAGAGGNGAGANTCTGAGAGTTCATAGACAGCTTGAGCTGTCTTCTCAGGTTGGAANTCTTCGTTGAAGTGCTTTGAGTACTGGATTCTTAGATGATTTAAAATAACCGGACTCCCTTCTTCTCTACATTCAGAAAGATGTGTCATGACTTGTAGGTAGGGACCCACCTCACCTTTGGCTATTTCTTCAGCCAGTGGCTCACCAGATTCCTCAAGAAATAACTTCAGCCGGGCTGCCTTGGGACGATAGAAGCTATCTGAAGGCTCAGAACTTCCACAGCCACTAGTGTTGCTGCTGCGACCGGCGGCAATGGTTGTCCCAATTGGAAGCATTGTTGTCGTCAGAAAGATGCCTAGAAAACTTGTTGGCAACTCCATCTTTGGGCAGTCACTAGCATAAATTTTTCGGTCAACACCAAATAATGCCAAAAAGATAACCAGGGAACTAAGAATCNTTTTCATCAAATTAGGATTCTTTATAATCGATNAATTATGTTGATGGTCAGTTNAGTAGAGAAAAANTCTNCAATAATCTAACGTACTATAANTCTTGCTCTGAAATCTGTTTTTGACCAGATTGATTTTGTTTAACNGCTCCANCCTGCTCTAACTTAACTTCAATTTGAGCCGCAAAAGTGTGAAAGTCTGANGGGCGTATTTTTTCTGCANGAACACCTNTGAATTCTTTTCGGAACTGCTCCATCAATGGATTTATNTTACTAGCCANTANATTTGGGAACCGCGCACGATTTTCTAACAGGAATTGCAAAAAATATTCACANNATTCGGTGTCGTCCTGTGGTTTGGGAAAGCGTTTTTGAACANAGATAAGTAGCCAAACCAGCCCCCACAANACTCCCAAGCCTACGAGCAATTGATCAAACATAATCCTCTCCGCTGAATGTTTTCAAACCAGCTTTACAAAATCCTCCGGCTGTTTCCACCCCCANNATTTAAATTGATCTANCAATTGCTGCCCTTTTTCGCCACCAATAGCAAGTAACAGTCGCTTGTTCTTAAGTTTTNNCCATGATTTTTCATTCTCAGGGTTAGAAATCCCANTGACTGAGNTCCCCATTAATTTNCTTGGTGTGCCGTAATGGATNTTATTGTCAATGATCCCTTCTATAGGTACNTCAAATTTCTGAAGTGCTTTNANTAGAGACTTAGCACTGCCTCCACTGCCAACAANCCAGAGGCCCCGTCCGTTGAAAATTTGCTTNATATTACCAAAATAAACCTTGGCCTCCATATTAATGGTTTGGCGATATCGATGTTCATAGTTGGAAATACATTCATTGTTGAATCTTTTGTCCAGAAGGGTAGATGCAACCTTACCTAATACAACACCTTGGATTCTGGCTCGATGAAGAAAATCATAATCTTCAGCCCAAGGGGATTCTTGGTATCCACCCAATTTGTCAAAGACTTCCTTTCGCATACAAAAAGTTGGGTGAGCGATAGGCGATTCTGCAAAAAGAGCGCTATGAATATCATCTGAGCTGAGAAGTCGATTACTCCAGTCCTCATGATAAATAATCCATTTTGGTATAGATTCAATTCTGGCATCTGAAAAATGATGAAAACAGGAGCCAATCAAACCCATCTCTAAATTTTCACTCAAAAAGGTTACCTGCTCGTGAAGCCGTTTGGGATGCATGGTATCGTCCGCATCCATTCTAGCGATGAATGATCCACTAGCCAATTTTGCTGCAGCGTTCAAGCTTGGAACTATCCCTTGATGGGTGCTTGAAATGAAATGTATTCGTTTATCTATTTTACTCCATTTTTTTAATTTCAGAGCGCTACTATCTGTCGACCCGTCATCAACGATACAATATTCCCAATTAAAATATTCCTGGTTGAGCGTGCTTTGAATGCACTCGTCCAAGTAGGACGCATCATTATGGACTGGCATCAAAATCGATACAAGAGGGTCGTCATTCAATTCAATTGACTCTAAAATTATGTTTTCAGGAATTAAAATTTTGAAATTCCAACAGTGGTTGAAAATGTTCTTAAAATATAGATTTTTGTTAATTGTTGCAGAGTTTGCAAACAACTAGTCATGATTTACATTAGGTTTCTGAAGCAATTAACTTAATTTTAGACGAACTATCAATAAATTAAAGCCTTCTTTATGTTCACAATCAAGAGCATCAGTGACCCGACAAATTGAGATAGGGTTTCCGACGATCGTCTTGTCTTCAGAGATAATTTCTAAAAGCAATTATAATT
>NYVT01000043.1:0-20613 GCA_002684675.1 Deltaproteobacteria bacterium | reverse complement strand
TGCTGAGGATGGATCGTGATACACTCCATGGAAAGCATGCGTTGAGCGAAATGCAGCAGAAGATTCAACGTCATGAAGTAGACATAGTCATTGGTACTCAACTTGTCACCAAAGGACATGACTTCCCCAATGTAACTTTAGTGGGGGTGCTGTTGGCTGATTTAGGGCTGAATTTGCCAGATTTTCGTTCAGCAGAGAGGACCTTCCAATTACTTACTCAAGTTGCTGGCAGAGCTGGGCGTGGAGAGAAACCTGGCCGTGTGTTTATTCAGACAAACAATCCAAATCATCACAGCTTGGTAACCGCTCAACTTCAAAATTACGAATCTTTTGTAAATCAGGAAATACCACTACGAGAAAGACTTAGACAGCCTCCATTTTTAAGATTGGCAAGTGTCCTCTGCATTTCTCGTGATGAAAATCGAGCAAAGGATCTTGCCTTGTCTCTTCGGCATAACCTGCGATCAAATGGCCAAGGGGGTGTAATTTGCCAGGGTCCAGCAGAAGCACCTATTCGACGCATCAACCATCGCTTCCGATGGCAAGTGTTGATCAAAGCTTCCTCAGCAGGATTGATCAGAAAAGTTTTTGAAAAATCACTACTCGGTCCGGAACCCTTGATCTGTGGCCGTGAAGAAAACATAATTCTTGATATCGACCCGCAGCATTTGATGTGACAAGATGAACGCACCCGATACGCCTTGAAGTCGGAGTGAAGTAGTATTGCCAATTAGTTATGGAGTATGAGATGAAAGTAAGTTTTTTGGGACTTGGGGTGATGGGCTATCCAATGGCTGGTTATTTAGTAAAGGCCGGTCACGAGGTATGTGTTTATAATCGAACATTAGATAAGGCTGCAAAGTGGGTTCAGCAGCATGGTGGAACTCAGGCTGATACTCCGTTGGACGCGGCAAAAGGTGCTGAAATTGTTTTTACCTGTGTTGGCAATGACGATGACCTCCGCCAGGTGGTAAATGGAGGGCAGGGTGCTTTCCGCAGTATGAATCGAGGAACCTTACTGGTTGATCACACAACTACCTCAGCAAATGTGGCAAGGGAACTTGCGAGTGTTGGAGCATCCTTCGAAGTCGGATTTGTTGATGCTCCCATTTCTGGTGGTCAAAGTGGTGCTGAGAATGGGATTCTGACAGTGATGTGTGGGGGAGGTCAGGAAAACTATGATCGAGCAGAGCCTGTTATTCAAGCCTATGCACGCTCAGTTAAGCGACTTGGAGAAGTCGGCTCTGGCCAACTAACGAAGATGGTCAATCAAATCTGTGTGGCAGGGGTTGTTCAATCCCTAGCAGAAGCTATTCATTTCGCTCAAAGAGCTGGGCTTGATCCTTTGGCTGTGATCGAGGTGATTTCGAAAGGGGCCGCACAGTCATGGCAGATGGAAAACCGTCACAAGACTATGGTGGCTGATGAATTCGAATTTGGTTTCGCCGTAGATTGGATGCGTAAAGATCTTGGGATTGTGCTCAATGAAGCGCGGCAAAACGGGGCACAACTGCCTGGAACTGCTATGATCGATCAATTTTACTCTGGTGTTCAGGCGTTAGGTGGAGGGCGCTGGGATACTTCAAGTTTGCTCAAGTTATTACAAGATTCAAAATAATCATACGGACTCGTGCCACTATCTCCTCTTCCACCACCCAGTCCCGCGGAACTGTTCTGGCAGAAAAATAAGTTCTACCTTCTTTTGACCCTGCTCAGTCTACTATGGCTGAGCTACCTTGGTCAGTTTGATCAAGAGTGGACGAGGTGGTTGAGAGAAAACCGCTCTGATCAGTTTGGAAAATGGATGGGTCGCACCCTCTTTGAGGGCTCTTTGCCGGGAGGGAGTGATCCAGCAATTCTGTTTGTCTTGGCTAGTTTATTACTCTACTTCAGATCCTGGAAATCCAACGCAGNAGAACGCCTGAAGGAGTGGCGCCCCTTTTTGGGCTTTATCATTACAACAACCATTGCAGGAGGATTGGGTTTTGTNCACTGTCTTAAATGGATTATCGGCAGGGCTCGCCCANATCTCGTTTGGGATAAGCAATGGCCGTTTAGTGAGTGGTATGAATTTGGGCCACACTATATTGCAGAAGGAATTTATAGAGGAAGTTTCCCCAGTGGGCATACTGCGGTCGTCCTGGTNCCNATGCTCCTGTCTCTTATTTGGTTGACAGACTATAAGTACCGAAAGCCACGGTTAGCTATCTTTTGGGCGATTGGTTGTATTATGCTAGCGGTCAGCATGGCANTAGCTCGCTCGATGTCGGGTCATCATTGGATCAGTGATAGTCTTGGAATTTTTGGACCTGTAGTGTTAATAGCTTACTGGCTCTATTTCGATTTCTTAAAGATTCCTCAACAGAGGGCCTANTTCCGGAGGAACAAGAAATTACCTGAGATGCCGCGCTTTTGGGAGCTGAAGCTGTGTGGTTGGGGATTTTTTNTAATTCTAGGATTGATCTGCTGGTTTTGGGGGTTGCGCTCTGTTCAACTCCAGACTGTTCCCTATTTANTGGTGTTGGCACCAGTCGGAGCCGTTCTTATGACNTGGGGGTTCATGAGGANTCAACGACTTTATTCAGGTCTCTTTGACTGGATGCACCATTAAAGCGAGATTCCCAAAGATTCATTTGAATCTATATGGATGTATTTCTAAAATGAATCGAAATTTTTTTCAGAACATACTAAACAGAAGNATTAGAAACACCAAGGAGGCTGAGATCAAAAGGAACGCGTGGATGAAGAAGTAGAGCCGATGGTGTTCGTGCATATTCNTNAGAACATCNAGGTAATTCTTCANNAAAGCCCCCATGTTTGATCCTGTTTTTGTTGGAATGGATAGTGCTTTNGACTCCTATTGGATGTCCANCAAATTAACCAAATTATGCTAACTTACGAAGAAGCCAAAGTCATCATTCTTGGGCACGCTTGTACACAAGAATTGGAAAAAGTTGACTTTAGAAACTCAGTAGGCAGAGCNCTNGCCGAAGATCTTGTAGCTTCAGAAGATCTGCCCCCCTTCGATAATTCCGCAGTNGATGGCTACGCAGTCAAATTCAATGAACTGGCAAAAGCTACCAAAGAAAATCCAGTAGTATTGAAGTGCCAGGAATATGTTTTTGCTGGTCGATTAGATAAAATCTCTCTTCAGGAAGGGGTATGTGTTCAAGTTGCTACTGGGGCNCCTCTACCTCTAGGTACAGATGCTGTGGTAATGTTAGAACAAGTAGTTAGGAATGGTGACCAAGTTTGTTTTTCACATCCCACGNAAATTGGAAACAANCTTCGNCATAGAGGGCGAGACATNTCTAGTGGAGACTCTTTGTTGCCAATAGGAACAACGATTGCCCCAACNCACCTCGCCTTGCTAGCAGCCCAAGGCTTGGTTGAAGTCCCACTTTATTCACGGNTTAAGATAAATATTTTGTCAACTGGAACNGAATTGGTTGCCCCTAACATCAAACCTGGACCTGGTCAAATTCGTGAGGCAAACAGTTTTTTACTTGAAGCTCTGCTACAAACAGAGGCTTGCGAGGTAACCAGGCTTCACCGGGTTGTTGATGATTTGGAAAGTACAATCAAAGTACTTAATGAAGCATTACAGGCGGATGCTNTGTTGATATCAGGTGGCGTATCGGTTGGCGACTCAGATTTTGTCAAACCTGCTCTAAAGGNATTAGGTGTCAAAGAAATNTTCTGGCGGGTNAAAATCAAACCTGGCAAGCCACTATTNTTCGGACAGCTTGGNNATACCAAGGTTTTTGGATTGCCTGGTAATCCGGCTTCCACGTTCGTTCTTTTTGAAGAATTGGTCAGGCCTTATCTGCGTAAATGTCTTGGACACTATCAACTTGAAGTGCCCACACGATCTGCAAAAATCACTGAAGATTTTGATGNAACCTCAGAGAGGCTACAACTTTTGAGGGCCCACTGGTACCATCAAAATGGGGATGATTGGGTTCGTCCAGTCACTCAACAGGGTTCCTTTAGTATTGCCTCTATAGCACAGGCTAACTCNCTGATTCACGTGCCTGAAGGTTCCCAACCGTTACGATCTGGGCAATCAGTCAGGGTTCGACCCCTCGCACATCGCTTTGCTTTATTTGGTTAATGAAAAGAATTCGGCAAACCCTCACGCTTGAAGATTTGGCAAATCAACTTGATTTACCNTTCAGCGGCAAAGCCNCACTGGAATTGACTCATGCCTGTGGGCTGGATCAACTTAGACCTGGAGGNGTAGCTTACTTGGCTTCCNCTAGTGGATTGAGCAGCGTCCCTACCCNGAGAGGAATTCATCGAAATCATCATCATGAAGAAGAAATNAGAGGTGATGAAATTGCGGTGATTGTTCCAGCTGGTACCAAAGCTGAAGGTCGAAATTTTCTNTTTGCCCATGATCCACTTCTCGCCCACGTCAAAGCAACAGCCCTGTTGCATCCCTTGCAACACCCTGAAGCACAAGTTCATCACTCAGCGATCTTGGNCGATAATGTTCAACTTGGAGANAATGTTTGGATAGGTCCTCTGGTGGCACTCTATAATGGAGTTAGAGTTGGCTCAGGTAGCATTATACATGCNGGCTGTGTTCTGATGACAGATGCATTTCTTGGGGAGGATTGTGAATTGTTTCCAAAAGTTGTGGTGCAGGAAGAGTGCATTATTGGTAATCGTGTGATCCTCCAAAGTGGATCTGTGATTGGGGCAGATGGGCATGGTTATTTTCAGAGAGAGGGTGTCAATCAGAAAATCCCACAGGTGGGCCGTGTGGTAATTGAGGATGATGTTGAAATTGGCGCCAATACTACGGTTGATAGAGCCCGTTTTACAGATACCGTCATTAAGGCTGGAAGCAAAATCGATAATCAGGTTCAGATTGCNCACAATGTTGTGGTAGGTGAAAATGCGCTGATCTCTGCCCAATCAGCTATAGGAGGAAGTGCTACTATTGGGCATCATCTNATTTTGGGTGGGCAAACTGGAATTCGAGACAACGTTCAGGTCGGTAATCATGTAACAGCTGTTGCTCGCTCGGTGATCACCACAAATATCGCCGATAAGCAGGTAGTGGGTGGAATGCCNTCNAGACCAGTTTCCCAGTGGCGCAAAACTCAAGCATTGATTCACCGACTTGAAGAACTCTTTGANCGGCTGAAAAATTTAGAATCCCGCTTGCCATGACGGAGGAACCTTCCACCGTTNATTCAGAAAACCTTTCTGTTCAAAACTCTGAGATTTCTTCACATCAAAGGGCTTCTTCCCAAGGAAAGCGCCTTTTTGGNCTCCTGATAGATCTTGTTCTGATTATCCTTATTCTCAACACACTCGACAGCCTTCTTCGGCAGGAACACTGGGATCTTAAGCAGCAGACTCGAAGCTGGTTAGACCTCACTTGGTTCTATGGTGGGGTCATGCTTTTTTTAGTNTTTAGAGATNTNTCACAGAACGGNAGCCCTGGGAAGNGCATTTTGGGCATGTGTTTGCGTAAAATTGAAAATCTTCATGAAAGAGTGCCAAAAGACAGATTATTCAAACGTAATTTGAGCTTNNTCATTCTTCCTTGGGAGGCTTGGGAAATCTTCAAAGATCCATATGGAAGGCGNTTGGGAGATCGCTTAGCAGGTACGGTAGTCATTGATAATCCNAANGCAATGCGACCCATGCGCCGTCTATTGCTTTCAAACTTATTGTTCTTTGGTTTTTTCGTCATTGCCTTGGGCNTGCAGCAACCAAACATGCGCAAGACCTCAGCTTTTCAAGTGGCTTATGAGGTGGTCAAGCAGGATTCAAGATACCTCGAATTACAAGCTGCTGGACTCAAATTAGAGGAACCAGAATTACATCTTGATTTTCGAGAAGATGTTGAGGATTCCAGAGTTCGTTTCAGGGTCAATCAAAATGAAAAGACACAAATCTTTGAGGTCGTACTCACTTTGGTTAAGAAGCCATCACCTCATTGGGAGGTCAAAGGTTTGGAGTTTCAGACCCTCAATCAAGACGAAAAGGATTAAGCAAAATTGTAAAGAGTGGTTGCCACATATATTAAGAGCATGGTAAAGTCTGATTTTTCAGAATTTCTTAGAAGGATAGAGTAATGGATCTCGCTGGTGAACATATTTACCTGATGGACACAACCCTTCGTGATGGTGAGCAAACCCAAGGAGTCTCGTTTACACCTTCTGAGAAGATGAATATCGCGAAGGCTCTACTTCAGAGAGTTGGGGTTGATAGGCTGGAAATTGCTTCAGCGAGAATCTCCCAGGGAGAGCAAGAAGCTGTTGAAAATATAGCATGTTGGGCAAGTAGCCAAGGGCTTCTGGATCGTGTAGAAGTTCTCGGTTTTTGTGATCACAAGAGAAGTGTCGACTGGATTGTCAACTCTGGTGCCAGAATAGTAAATTTACTAACCAAAGGCAGTGAAAACCACTGCAAGAATCAGCTTCGGAAAACACTTGAAGAACATGCTGCGGACATACGCCTAACTGTCGAATACGCACAAAGTAGAGGCCTGAAGGTAAATATTTATCTCGAAGATTGGTCAAATGGCTATCGAGATAAGCCAGAATATGTTTACAACCTAATGAAGTACTTGGAAAAGTTAGATATCAAGCACATCATGCTCCCTGACACGCTTGGAGTGCTATCTCCGGATGAAGTTTTTAATAGCTTGAAGGACATGACCTCTAGATTTCCATGGGCCCCTATCGATTTTCATCCACANAANGACTACGGTTTGGCCACCGCAAACTGCCTTTACGCAGTTAAAGCCGGGATTCGCAACCTGCATTGCACAATGAATTGCCTTGGTGAAAGAGCTGGAAATGTGTCACTTGCTGAAATTGCAGTGGTCCTTCGTGANAAGTTGGGGGTTCACTTAAGCATTGACGAAACGAGCTTGGTACCCGTGAGCGAGATGATCGAGAACTTCTCGGGGAANAGATTGGCTACCAATTCCCCGGTAGTAGGTACAGACGTGTTTACGCAAACAAGTGGCATTCACGCTGATGGAGACAGGAAAGGTGGTCTCTATCACAATCCTATTCAGCCCGAACGTTTTGGAAGAATTCGAAGTTATGCATTGGGGAAAATGAGTGGCAAAGCGTCTCTTNTAAAAAATCTGGAGATCCTNGGCCTACAACTTTCCGAGGAAAATCTAAGAAAGGTATTGGAAAGAATCGTACAGCTTGGGGACTCCAAGAAAAATCTGACACCAGCTGATTTACCTTTNATAGTTACTGACGTCCTGGATGATAATGTAAATCAGCGNCTCCGCTTGGAAGGTTGCAGCATCCAGAGTGGTTTGAACCTCAAGTCCACTGCTTCTGTNTGCTTAAGTTGGGACGAAAAGGAATACACAGAAGCAGGATCAGGTATTGGTGGATACGATGCTTTTATGAATGCTATCAAGAAGATCCTCAAACGCCGTCAAATCATCTGTCCAGACTTGGTNGACTATGAAATTCGGATTCCCCGAAGTGGAAAAACTGATGCGTTGACCGAGGCAGTGATCACCTGGAAGATGGGTGAGCGTCAACTCCAAACGATTGGTGTGGATGGAGACCAAGTTATGGCAGCAGTTAATGCTACCTTGAAAATGCTAAATTTACTAATGCTACAGAATCAAGCAAAGGCTGAATCAGCAGCCTGANTTTTTGNAAGTGTACTTTAAGATTATTGAATCTCCCTGCCCGGAGAATTCTGATTTCCAAAATACCCTATTTGTCCCCATCACTGGAAATCCGGCAGGCTACCACCACCTAGTTTTGGCAGAGTTGGCTTTAAGGCANAGGCCTGCGCTATCAAAGGTGGTTTACCTCCTCTCAAATGGTAATCATCCAGATCCCTCTAAAAGATCAGTAACCCTCCCNAAAGACTGTCGTCTCCAACTGATGCAGGACTTGTTAGNAAGTTTGCATCAAAGTTCTGGAACTCGACTCAATGACCTTGTTGATCAAGTCGGAGAAACTCTTNGTCTTCGCCAAGTAGAGTTATTCATTTCGATCAGCGAATTTTTGAGGGAAGGCCAAGTTAAACTTTTGGATAATGTCAAAAATATTCTCTCATCTGTCCAGCNTTATCACAGGTCCAAAAATGAGCTGATTCAGATTTTGGTGGGCAGTGACTTGATCAACAGAATGCAGGACCCNAAAATATTTTCTGAAACTGACTTGAAAGAGATGTCGAGCTTGGTGGAATGGTTGGTAGTACCTCGGCCTGGTGAGCGAATTCCTGATAGTTTTGANGATGGACTATCTCTGAAACAGAAAATTNTGGATCCCGAACACTTACCTAAAGGCCTTAAAAGCTATTTAAATCTTTCATCAACAGTAATTCGTCGAGCAGTATCATGTGGACAGCAACTACCCGCTTATCTGCCTNAAAAGGCAATTGAGCGTCTTGAGGATTATGATNAGAGGGGGATTTNAAAAAAAACTTNTAAGGTNAGTGAGTGGGAAGCNAGAATTCANGAATTAGATAGGGNTCTACTGGAAATTAGTCGAAAGNNTTTTTGGCAACTTTTTGAGAGAAACAATCCTCCAAAAATNTATTTTATTGAGACAAGCGCTGGTGGACGNATAGCAGGATCCTTNATTGGGTTACCCGGTTCCTCCAGATTCGTGCTTGGCTCTCAGGTCGCTTATGCTAATTCCATTAAAGAACAATTAATTGGAAGATTTCTNGNGCCTNNNGAATCAAGCCTTTCTGAGGAATTGACAAAAGAGATGGCTTTGGCTGCAATGGAAAAAACTGGAGCAGACNTAGTGCTTGCAGAAAACGGGATGGCTGGTCCTCCCGATGGAACCCTGCGTAGCACAAAGAATGGGATTNCTCACGTGGTGCTTATCCAAAAGTCAGAATTGATAGAGCAGCCATATCAGCAAATTCATGAAGTAGTGCAGGAAAATCCATTCTTCACCAAACAGGAGCATCAACTTTGCTTCGCGATTTCTTCTATTTCTTTGCTTTCTAAACAACTTGATTTTAATCCTTCCTNATTAAGCCATTGACCTACCATCTTCCATCGACCTCCGAGAAAGCCGAATACGTTAGCCGCAAATTCAATGAAATTGCGTTGAAGTATGATCGCTTCAATGACCTCATTACTTTTGGAATGCATCGTTATTGGAAACGTTTTGTTGCCCGTCAGACAGGGCTTCGCNAAGGAGAACGCTGCCTTGATCTCTGTTCTGGAACTGGAGACATTGCTAGATCTGTCATCAAGCAGCATCCTTATGCAGAAGTGACAGGGGTTGATTTTGCAGCATCCATGTTGGAGATAGCTGCAGTTCGGACAAAAGTNTACTCGGTCCAATGGATCCAGGGGGATGCGCTGCGTCTTCCNTTCCCGGATGGATGGTTTGCTGCGGTGACCGTTGGTTATGGACTGCGAAACCTAGATGATCTCACGAAGGGGCTCTTNGAGATAAGGCGAATCTTGCAACCAGGAGGGGTCTTGGTTAGTCTTGATGTAGGGAAAGTTCGGCTTCCAGTTATAGATGTATTGAGCCNTTTCTACTTCTTTAAGTTGGTGCCCAAGATCGGTGAATGGCTGATGCCAGAGCAGGAAATGTTCACTTATCTTCCCCAGTCTTCTCTAAAGTATCCTGATCAAGAAACTCTTAAGCGGAAACTACTGGAAGTCGGTTTTCATCAGGCGCACTACTATGATTTTGTGTTTGGTGCCTCGACAGTTCACGTTGCCTACAAAACCTCTGCTCCCTGAAGGAAGCAATCATGGAATCATTGGAACAACAATTCACGTCCGTTCTTGCTGAAATNGAAGTTGATGGAATGCCCCTCACGGAAACAGAAATTGTTCATAGCTGTGTTGTCAACAATGACTTCGCAAAATTCACGATTGTTCTTCCTTTGGAGTCAAGATTACGTCAGATCCTACCAACTCAAATTGAGGAGAATATCCGGAACTTAACAATTGTTTCTCGTGTAGCGGTTGAAGTCTTGGAGAAAGCCCCTGTTGATGATGAGCCAACGGAAGATACGGCTGCCACCCCTGAGAAAGAAAACAGTAGAAGNGCTCGGCAGCCTCAAAGAACTGCTTATCTTCAAAATTATGATGCGGTTTTAGCTGTTGCTAGTGGCAAGGGTGGGGTTGGAAAATCGACTGTATCCCTAAATTTAGCGCTGGCCCTCCAGCAAAAAGGATTTAGCGTAAGTTTTTTTGACGCTGATATATATGGTCCAAGTTTCCCAATTATGACGGGTCTGCGNGGAGTGAAACCAGAACTCCGTGAAGAAAACTTAATGCCGCTGGAGGTGATGGGCTTATATGCGATGTCGATTGGTAATCTGATTGATGATGAGGCGGCAATGGTCTGGAGAGGACCGATGGTTCATCAGGCAGTAGAGCAGCTCCTTCGAGATACAGCCTGGCCCGGTGGAGATATNCTGATTATCGACATGCCTCCAGGAACTGGGGATGTTCAACTCAGTATTTCACAGCTTTGTGAATTGGCAGGTGCCATTGTGGTTTCCACTCCACAAGACATGGCCTTGGTGGATGCTTATAAAGCAATTACTATGTTTTCCAAGGTTGATATTCCCATAGTCGGCATTGTTGAAAATATGAGCTATTTCGCCTGTCCTCATTGTGGCGAAAAAACAGCTATCTTCAGCCAACATGGTGCTGTAGAAGCTTGTCATAAATACGAAGTTCCTTTTCTTGGTGCTATTCCCTTGGAACTAGCCGTTCGTGAAGGGGGTGACCTAGGCAAGCCCATAATGAACCAAGCCCCATCCGAAAGCCCTGCTGCAAAAGCATTCCGTTTAATCGCTGATAATGTGATTTCATCACTTGACGACCTTTACTGAATCACTAATGGGCAATTATGCTGCTGCATTTGCGGATTCAGAATTTAGCAACAATTGAAAATCTAGAAATCGATTTTTTCGATGGCTTTTCCATCATGACTGGAGAAACTGGTGCTGGAAAATCTATCATGATTGATGGTATTCAATTACTAGTTGGGTACCGTGCAGATTTTGGATTGATTAGACAGGGTTCATCAAATGCGCTGGTGGAAGGGATATTTGATATCTCAAAACAACCTGAATTGAAGCGATTGCTTAGTGAATTGGAAATACCTCATGAAAATGAACTCTTGATTCGCCGAGTGCTCAACACAAACAACCGTCAGAAACGCCTCCTCAACGACACTTCTGTCACCCAAGGCTCACTTGTAAAAGTCGGGCGCAGACTTGTTCATATCCATGGCCAATATGATAACCAAGCACTTCTTGATTCAACCGGTCATTTAGATTTTTTAGATGCTTTTGGAAATCTATTTCCCAAAAGAGAGACACTCCGAGAAGTTCATCAAAAATGGACTAAGAAGCGACGTCAGCAGGAAGAGTGGCAGGAAAAGTTAGCTAACAGGACAGATCGACTGATGCTTTTAGAGGCACAGTTTCAAGAGCTATCAAGCCTCAATCTAGAACCTCAAGAAATGGATGACCTTGAGGCAGAGTCCAAAATGCTTGCTCATGCGGAACAGCTTCTTAACCTATATGGAGGAATGCAGAAGACTCTTTATGAAGAAGACGGTTCTATTGTGGAGGTGTTAAGTAGCTTGAAAAGGCAGTTACAAGATGCTGCAGGCATGGATCCCGGTTGCACAGTACTTCTTGAGAATCTTGATCAGTCACTTTTTCAGCTAGATGAATTGAGCCAGTCATTAAGACATCGACAAGACCGAATTGAAGAAAACCCTGAACGCTTGGCTTGGGTCAATGCTCGTTTAAGCTTACTCCAAACAATGCAGCGNAAGTATCGGGTAACAAATACTGCTCAGCTTATTGAACTCTGCGAACGACATCAACAGGAACTACAAAGCCTCCAAAATCTGAAAGAGGATGCGTCAATTCTAGAGAATGAAATCCATGAATTACTCACGACTCTCAGAGAACAGTCGACAAATCTTTCTTTAGAAAGAAAAAAGGTAGCTAAGAAACTTGATGAAGCGATCAGTAAGGAATTGAGAGAGCTTGGAATGACTCGAGCAGAATTCAAAACTTCTTTTGAAAATAAATATGATGATTCAATCAGCTCGAATGGTTCTGATCGAGTAGAATTCATGCTCTCTGTCAATGCTGGGCAGCCATTGCGTCCACTCGTAAAAATTGCTTCTGGGGGAGAGTTATCCAGAGTGATGTTGGCAATTCAGACTATCCTAACCACTGACGCTGTGGAAACTTTAGTCTTTGATGAGGTCGATACAGGTGTAAGTGGAAGGATTGCCGAGACAGTTGGAAGAAAATTATCAGATCTAGGAAAAAGGCAACAGACGCTTTGCATTACTCATCTTCCACAAATTGCAGCATTCGCAGAGCACCATTACGCAGTCACTAAATCAACAGAAAAGGATCAAACCTATACCCAAATTGCAGATCTAGACAATCAACAGGCGATCATTGAAATTGCTCGACTCCTTGATGGATCAGAAATTACCAAACAAGCATTAAAATTGGCGCGTGAGATGCGAAAGCGATCACATTCAATATCTGCAAACTAAAATAAACATACCATTTTCCTCAAAAAATGCCATTTTTTCGAAGCCGTAAAGAAGCACCAGTTAGACCTAATTTTCTTCTGGAATGTAAAGATCTTGTAAGACACTACGGCAAAATTAAGCCAGTGGATGGAGTGAGCCTGAATCTACGACCTCATGAATTGCTTTCGATTCTTGGGCCCTCTGGATGTGGAAAATCTACCCTTCTTAATTTGATTGCAGGCTTGGATGAGCCCCAAGCTGGAGAGATTTTTATTGGTGGAGAAGAAATGAGTAGTGTCCACCGTATTATAGCCCCTGAGTTAAGGCGTGTGGGGATGGTTTTCCAAGATATTGCACTTTTCCCTCACCTGAATGTGTTCAAAAATGTGGCTTACGGCCTCAATGTTTCAAGGGACGCAAAACGTTTGCGTGTGGATGAAATGCTGAAACTCGTTGAATTATCTGGCTCCGAAAAGAAAATGCCACACGAACTTTCAGGTGGAGAACAGCAACGGATTGCGATAGCCAGGGCGCTGGCGCCGGCCCCAAGATTGTTGTTGTTGGATGAACCATTCAATAGCTTGGATTATCGACTGCGAGTTCAGATTCGGCAGGATATTCGAGATATTCTGCATGAAGCAAAGGTGAGTGCAATTCTAGTGACTCATGATCAAACGGAGGCTTACACATTTGCGGACCGGATGATTTTGCTTTCCCAAGGAAAAGTTGTTCAGAATGGAAGCCCTGAAGAGGTATACCATGAACCAGACACGGCGTGGGTTGCTTCCTTCGTGGGTGAAGCGAACTTGGTACCTCTCGAACTTGTTGTATCAGCTATTGGACTTGAAAATTTACCTCAACTACCAAAAATTCGCGATCGATTATGGATGTCACGACTAGAAGATATCAAAATCATAAAAGTCCCCGAGACAAATTTACAAGTAGGTTGGATTCAGGAGATTTCGTTTCGTGGTGATCACAAAATTCTGCATGTCTGCCATAAGAATGGCCTAGTTTTGCGTGTCAGCGTCCCATCCAGAGAGATTTGGTTTTTAGGAGATACAGTGCAACTTAAACCTCAATACACCAGAACCTATCCGTCATAATTTACTGTAGGAATACTTACCAAACCTACACTCTTGATCAAAGCTTTTACCTCATCCCCTTTTTTCAATTTAAGTAAATCGCAGGATTTTCTTGTGATTCTAGCCAACAAAGTATCCCCATGTGCTTTTTTCCCTAATTTTAAAAATATAGTAGCTTGTTGATCCCCAAAAGGTTGAATGTCCATTATGATGGCAGAAAGAACATTCAAGAAGCTAGCATCTACTTCTCGCCATGATTTGGCGATCCCTACTTCTCTTGCCAAAATCCTTAGGCGATGACGGCTTCCAATTACTCCCAAATCCTGAGAAAGAGTCAGAAATCCGCCATTAACTGCTATCAACGAAAGACAGTATGTTGAATCAAAAAATTGCATATTTCCTTCTAGAATCACAGCTGCTTCTGGTAACCCTACCAATGGTAATTGGGGATTAGCAAGTAACGATGAAATACTTCCCTGGGCAATGACATGCCCCCTCTCAAGCAAAATCATCCAATCTGCGAGTTGTTCGACCTCTTGCAAATCATGGCTTACGTAAACAATAGGGACTTTTAGATCCAGATGGAGCCTTTGCAGATAAGGCAGAATCTCCATTCTACTGAAGCGATCCAATGCAGAGAGGGGTTCATCCATTAAGATGATTTCTGGTGCAGAGAGCAAAGCTCGTCCAATGGCAACACGTTGTTTTTCACCACCGGAAAGCTTGCTAGGTTCACGATCTAGTAAAGCCTCCAAGCCTAACATCTTTGTTATCTCTTCCCATAACTGATTCTTCCGAGGGATTTGAATGCGCTTCAATCCATATTCCAGGTTTTTTCGTACGGAAAGATGAGGAAAAAGATTCGCGTCCTGAAAGACATATCCAATTGGGCGGCGGTGTGTTGGCAAAAAATTGGAAGAATCCTGCCAACTTTTTCCATCAACGACTAAGTTGCCTTCCAACTGAGTTAAACCTGCGATGCAGCGTAAGATAGTCGTTTTGCCACAGCCGGAAGGACCAAATAGTGCGGTAATTCCAGTTTGTGGAAAAGTGAATGAGACATTTACCAGAAAATTTCCCAGTCTTCCTTTGAACTTGGCTTCAAATCTACTCATTACTTTTTTTGCGCCAATGACGTTCAATAAGAGTCGTTGAAAGGATCACGCAGAAGGCAAATCCAATCATGCCTGCAGCCAGGACATGGGCTTTTTCCCATTGAAGAGATTCAACGTAATCATAAATGGCTACTGAGAGAACCTTTGTCTCCCCGGGAATATTCCCCCCTAACATCAAAATCACGCCAAACTCACCTACAGTGTGAGCAAAACCCAAGACTGATCCTGTTAGAATGCCAGGTCTGGCGAGAGGCAGGGCAATTGAAAAAAAGACATCGAATGGACTTGCCCTAAGACTGGCCGCAGCTTCAAATGAATGATTTCCAATTGCTTCAAAAGAGTTCCGAATAGGCTGGACGACAAAAGGCAATGAATAGATGACTGACCCGACGACCAACCCCTTGAATGAAAATGGGAAAGGTGACCCAAAAACCTCCGATAACCAACTACCTAAATTCCCCTGTGGACTAAGCAGCAAAAGCAAGTAGAAGCCTAGAACTGTGGGTGGAAGAACGAGCGGAAGAGCGACAAAAGTTCCGATAATTTCTTTGGTAAATGACTTTGAGCGGGCTAGCCACCAAGCAATTGGTATCCCGAGTATCAGCAAGAGGAGTGTGGTAACGAAGGCTAATCTAATGGTGAGTTTGGTAGCCTCCCACATCTCAGCATCGAACAACTCACTCAAGGGGAAATCTCATTCCAAGTCGTAACCAAAAGACTGAATTATTTCTCTGGCATTGGTGCTTTTCAAAAATTCTAAGAATTCTTTAGCAACTTCTCTGTTTAGACCCTTATGCAGTAGTACAGCATCTTGTTGAATTGGACTATGTAAATTTGCAGGAATAGTCCAATACAAATCAGGATTACTATTGATAACCTGAGATCTAGAAACTAAGCCCAACTCCGCATTGCCAGTGTTAATAAACTGAAAGGTCTGGGAAATGTTATTACCTTGAATAATTCTTGTGCTCAGATTTTCGAAGATTCCTAGGTTTTGGATGACTTCCATTGCTGCCAGACCATATGGCGCCGTCCTAGGATTTGCAATCGCCAGTCGGGTAAAATCATTCGATCTTAAAACTTCTTTGGGGTGTTGATTGGGACTCAACCTATGATAGTAAAGTACGATTCGCCCAAAGGCATAAGTGAATTGGCTTCCTTTCTCTGCAAAACCCTCAGAAACTAATCTAAATGGACGTTCCTGGTCAGCTGCAAGAAATACTTGAAAAGGAGCCCCATGTATAATTTGAGCATATAATTTGCCTGTTGAACCAAAGCTCAGGGTTACTTTATGAGAAGTTTTCCGAGAGAATTCCTGACTTAATTCTTTTGCTGGAACAACAAAGTTGGAAGCTACGGCGACAATCAATTCCTCGGCATGTACGGTATGGAAACTAAAGAAGAGAAATATTAGGAAAGGGTGAATTATTTGTAGCAATGCTTTTCTAATTTTAAATCTGGCTTTAAGGATATTTGACAGAACAATTAAATGAAATTTCTAGACTAAGCCGAATCTTTTCCGATAATAATAGTTGGGAAAATAAACGAGAACAAATGAGTCTTTAAGATTTGGCAAGTTTAGTTAGATGTTCCTTAATAATANAGTATTCCAAATTGTCTAATTGATATTCTAGAAATGGTCTACGCCAGGAAGTTGGGGCAACCGGTTCTTTTTCTGTAATTAAATGTTGAAGATTTTTTTCAAGCTTATTCATCTCAGTTTGGATTATTTCTATTTTACCTACTATCTCCACATGTTTCCGTAATAATACAGATAGTTTTTTAATATCTTGTTGAATACTCTCCTGACTTCGCTTATTTTCATGCATGAATGCTTGTTTCAGCATGAAAGTGGCTTTTTCAGCAATGCCTTCCTCTTTGATGTAGCAGTTCAAGATATTCAGTAGATGAAGATAAGTTTTTCCCTTGGGATCAACTGGCTTTTTTGTCAATGCCTGAATAAAGGATTCTTTCTGGCGAATATTTTCAAGTAAATTTTTTTTTGACTTTAGAAGGTGCTGATAATAACTGATTTCATGTTGATTTTGATTGCTAAAGTCATCGGTCTCAATGAGGTCTAATTCAACCTGAAGCTTATCAGTCTGTTCTTGTAAATCTTTCAAGCGCTTCTTGGCTTCTTCAACACGCTGCTGATTCTGCGGTGGTTTTGCGAGTGATTTCTCTTCTTTACGACTAAGATTTTTTGTAGTTCGAACNAANATAAGAATGGGGAGTTTACCTCCTTCAAAACGCCAAGGATTAATTAACACCAAGTCATATTTTTTCATTTCAGGATGTTGAAAAAGACTGGNTTGGATTTTTCGAAGATCGATTTGTTGAACACTTGGGTCTATTTTCTTCTGCAAATGCTGCAGTTGATTTATCTTCATGGTCTTAATGTGCTGCCTGTTGTAGCCTAGATCTCCAAGTCTTCTTGGCAACCTGGAACCAAGATTATCGACGATGAGNANATTCACCAATGTCCGCATAACATCTTCAAGATGATGGATCCCCGTAGCCTCTATAATGGCTTTGTCTAGTGCTCCTTTCAGTCCTTCGATATAAAGTTCCTCAAGTGGTTCTACTCTTTTGAGGATAGAATTTAGTACTAACTGTTGTTGCCAGTTTTGTTCACTCTTTCTAAAAAATTTTATGGATCGATAGCAGAATTTCTGAAAATCAAGATCATTCCGTTGATTTTGGATGTTCTTTTCGAGTTGTTTCAAACGCTGCAACCAAATTTCGGCTTCAGGATTCATGTTTTTGGGAAGCCGCATGACACGTGATCGGGAATAAATATTCATTCCGTTGGCCGGTCGCTTATCGGTACCAAAATCCTCCTTATACCATAGCCATATAACGGCAGCGTTTTTACCTGGTGGTCTGTCCTGGCTATGTGTAAGAATTTCGACAGAAATATTACGATTTTCTAGCCGTTTAATTAACTCAGAACGTAGATTATCTGCCCAGATTTGGGGCATAGAGACTTGAAGGAGATTTGACATTACTTTTAGAACTGGGAGATTAAAATTATTAATTCAAATGATTTGAATATATAGAATTTTAATCAACCGTCCAGATCAGAATGTTTGCGAGGTTCCGAATGATACTTTCTTCAGCAGTTCAAGCATTGGATCGAAGGTGAGAGACTTTACAGTAGTTGTTTCAACGCTGCCAAAAAGAGGTGAAGATATAGTCGGAGAATAGAATAAAAACTGCTGAGAAGCTCACTGCTTCTGTAGTTGCTCGGCCTACTCCTTCAGCCCCGTTTTCTGTGAAGAAACCCTTATAGCAACCTACATGAGTGAGAACAACTCCAAAGATTGCTGCCTTAATGAGGCTACCCCAAACATCTCGTAGTTCTACAAACGCTTCAACTTTGGAAAGAAAAATTCCAGAATCCACTCCGAGTAACAGTACTCCAACCAGATATGAGCCGAGTATGCCAGTAAAATTGGCCACCATCGTCAAACTTGGCAGCATCACTAAACCTGCTATTATCCTGGGAGTCACAAGATATTGGACTGGGTTTACTGCTAGGGATTGCAACGCATCAATCTGCTCTGTAACCCGCATGGTGCCAAGTTCTGCTGCTATCGCTGAACCAGCCCTGGCATTTACCATTAAGGCAGTTAGGACTGGACCCAATTCTCTAGTCATACTGACAGCGACCATTCCACCCACAATGCTTTCGGAACTAAATGTTTTTAAAGCAAAGTAAGACTGAATGGTTAGCACCATTCCAGTAAATGTTCCGGTGAGAATGGTGATCCAGAGCGACTTGTTGCCGATGAATTCCATTTGTTTGAAAAAAATTTNGAAGCGAAAGGGAGGTGAGAAAAGTGNAGAAAAGGCTTCTAAAANCAGCAAAGTCGCTCGTCCCACACCAGATATGCTTTGCTGAAAATTGATCTTAAGTTCGGAGAAAACAGATGTTGAGGCGCTTGGCATTTGTTCCAGTTAACGGTGCATCAAACGAGCGTATTTATCACGGTANACCAAGACCATTTGGCCAGGATCCTCGTCTGGCATATTTCTGATTAGGACTCGTGCAAGGTTGTTATTCAATTCCTCTAGATTCTTCATTGCNTTGAAGTGAGAAACTCTCCGATCCCAGCACTGACTNACCGACTGCGCAACAGATCTCGAGTCACTTGCGGTGTAAAAAGCATCATAGAGGAGATGATCCTCACGTGAATTAAGATATTTGGCAAATCCACTTTTTGCTTCTTCATGCAGAAAGAACGCCTCATCAATGGTCAAATCCGCGCAAGGGCCAGCCAGTAGAGTGTTGCTGTCCCCGACGATTTCTTGAATGGTGCTACACCCGCATGATAAAAAGNCTANAGTTGCAATGGTTAAAATAAGATTTTTTAANTTCATCANTTTCTCCTTTGAATGCTTAAGATTTGTTTCTAAAGGTANTATCGACTCTTTGAGAAAAATCTTTAGCTTTTCGCAAAAGTTTACTCTGTTTTTTGTTTCTTTGTGANAATGAAACATNGCAATGATGGAAANTGAATTAATGATTCTTACTAAACCGTAAAAAATGCTGAGAAGGAGCTGAGTTTTGAATCTGACACCTGAAAATCAAAGCCTTTTAGGCCAAATCTCCCAGTCACAACCAAAATTAGATTCAAATATTATTTTAGAGTCTCTTGTAAAAAATCTTGAATTCGTGATTTGCAAGATTCCAGAGCGAGCATCTAAAAAAGATTTGTTTGAAGCTTTGGCTCGAACTGTTCGGGACAGGCTGATCCTGCAACTTAACGAAACCGAACAGCGATATGAAAAATCTGACACCAAACAAGTCAACTATTTGTCCCTTGAATATCTGATCGGTCGGAGTCTTCGCAACAACCTTGTCAACATGGGGATCTATGATGTTTGCCAAGATGCGATGGAACAGCTGGGTATGGATCTGAGAGAAATAGAGGAGTGTGAGCGAGATGCAGGTTTGGGGAATGGAGGTCTTGGTAGGCTAGCAGCTTGTTTCCTCGATTCCATGGCAACTTTGCAGCTGCCTGCTTTTGGTTACGGTATTCGCTATGAGTATGGCATCTTTCAGCAAAAATTTGAGAATGGACAACAAATCGAATTTCCTGATGGTTGGTTGCAAAGTGGATATCCCTGGGAAATTCGTCGACCACATATCAATTACCCGGTTCGATTTTATGGCAGGGTGATTGATGAACCCGAAGAGAAGGGTGGATCAAAGCGTCGTTGGGTGGAAGCCGAACAAGCAAGAGCGGTAGCTTTTGATGTTCCAATCAGTGGCTATTCCAATGAGACTGTCAATACCCTGCGACTTTGGTCTGCAAGGGCTGTTCGTGATTTTGATTTGGCGAGCTTCAATCGGGGAGATTATTTACAAGCTGTGATGGATAAACAGCGAGTAGAAACAATTTCCAAGGTTTTGTATCCGAATGACCAGGCATTCAGTGGAAAGGAACTTAGGCTCAAGCAGCAATATTTCTTTGTTTCAGCTTCACTACAAGACATGATTGTAAGGTTCAAGACCCGTAATCGTCCTTGGATGGCCTTCCCCGAATATATGGCAATTCAACTTAACGATACACATCCTTCAATTGCGATTCCAGAACTGATGCGGTTGTTGATTGATGAGGAGGCATTGGAATGGGATGAGGCTTGGCAAATTTGTCGTCAAACCTTTGCTTACACAAATCATACGGTATTGCCAGAAGCTCTTGAGCGTTGGTCCGTTGAATTGCTCAACAATTTGCTACCTAGACACATGGAGTTAATCTATCAGATAAATGATCGATTTCTTCATGAAGTCAGACATCAAAATCTACGAGATCCAGGCTTACTCTCCAGAGTATCGATGATTGAAGAAGGTTGGGAAAAGCAAGTACGTATGCCTTTTCTATCAATTGTTGGTAG
>NYVT01000042.1:0-26609 GCA_002684675.1 Deltaproteobacteria bacterium | reverse complement strand
ATAATGTCTTTCATGAGGTTCCCGAGTCCCCATAACCAAGACTAAGTTCCTGATGATTAATCAACTCTCTCATCTCTCGAACCGCGGACCCGAAGCCAACAAAGACTGCTCTACTAACAATACTATGACCAATATTCAGTTCACTTAGGTGTGAAAGATGACAGATCTGCTGAGTATTTTGATAAGTCAACCCATGACCCGCGTTCACTTGCATCCCTAGCCGATGAGCTTCCAAAGCAGCACCTTCTAGTTTTTGGAAGGCCTGAGAAAGAATTTTATTACTTGCTTTAGCATGAGCATAGGGGCCAGTATGCAGCTCAATATCTGTTGCTCCTAATTTGGCACTGCTTTGAATTTGCTCCATGTCAGGATCTATGAACAAGCTCACTCTCATTCCATTATCTCGTAGCTCACCAATGGCTTTCTTCAAATCATCCCCTCCACCAACAACGTCCAAACCACCCTCGGTAGTTACTTCCTCTCTCTTTTCAGGAACTATTGTTACGACGTCAGGCTGAATCTCAATTGCAAACTTCAGCATTTCTGCAGTTGCTGCCATTTCCAAATTCAAAACAGTTTGAACAGTTTCCCTCAAAACACGAACATCCCGATCCTGAATATGACGTCGGTCTTCACGCAAGTGAACGGTGATGCCGTTTGCACCAGCAACTTCAGCCAAGGCAGCTGCCGTTACAGGATCTGGTTCTGAGGCACGTCTGGCCTGCCTCACAGTAGCAATATGATCTACATTCACATGCAGAGCGATCATTGAAACCTTTTAGGGCTCAGGGGGATAGGGGTATGGGGTTGTCAATTCTTCAACCAATCGTTCATTTTCCTTTTTTTCCGCGTCAGAGAGTTGAGTTGACTTGACCCATAGAGAAATGATTGGCCACTGCTGTAACACACTAACTTGCCTTGGTACAACAGGTTTAGGCGTCATTTGATAACTACCTGGAACGTACTCAAGTAAGTCTAATGTTCCGTATACGTCACTGCTATTGAGCGAATTTACCACCTCAGGTGGACCTTCAAGAAACAAATTAAAGGTACTGGGGTTGATCAATGAAACATATTCGGAATTTCTAAAGTAAATCGGTACATTGTCAAAGCGTTTCTTTACTGGTAAAGCTGCCAACGTAATATGTGCGGTGTAATAATCAATCCCCTGATTCACGATCTGAAATTCTTGAGAAGGCAAATCAATTTTGACTATCATGTCGATGGTACTGACTAGATTATTTAGATCAATCTCTCTGGTCATTAACTGAGAAAGTGGATCCAGCAAGCGTTTAGGGCCTCGAATTCTAGCAGTTGGGGGAACAATCTCAATCTGCTCTAAAAGATAACCTGCTCCCAGTTGTCCGCTGTAGCGTGCTTGTAAAGGAAGCTCCTTTTCGATCAACTCTTCAATTACTAATTCTACCTGAGTCGGTGCAATTTTCTCAATATTCAGAGGGACGGGTGTCTGAAGACCATCTGTTTCAACTGGGAATGTATAAGTCCCGGGACGTGCTGTCTCCAGATCAAGGAGCATCCGAATTTCTGCAGGATTCAGAGAGTTACTTCGACGCTGGCTTACAGTGGCAGAGACATTGACTTGGGTCGGGTTCACTGACACTCGTAGCATTGGTGGTAGATTTGTGAAAATAATGGGAGCGAAAAAGCTGACCTGAACTGGTTTTTCCTCTTGTTTAGCGAGGAACCAAACAGTTAGGGCCAGGACAATCGCAAGGATCTTGAAGGGCAGATTGTTCCGCATGCCAGCTTGGAATGGAACTTGGTTATGAAGTAGCTGCGGAATTTGGTGATGATTCTCCCGTTCGGCTGATGGAGAAGCTGTCGTCAAGGAGAATATCTTCTTCTGCAGTTGATTTCTTTGTTTTGATTGAGGTTGTCTTGCCACTGAGCAAGCTGAATAACATTTGCTTAAGATCTACCTCACTTTCTCTCATAAGCTGACCTTGAAAACCCAGGCTGATCTCCTTTCGCTCCTCTGAAACAATCAAGACCACAGCGTCAGTTTCTTCTGTCAAACCTAGAGCTGCCCTATGCCGTGTCCCCAGCATTGTTGAGAGGTTTTGATTCATTGAAACTGGCAAGATACACTTGGCTGCGACCAAGTCTCCCTTTCTGCTCAAGATCACAGCACCGTCGTGCAATGGAGATGTTGGATGGAAGATGCTCAGCAATAGGCTTTCGCTAACAAGACCATTAATTGGGGTCCCACGGTCAGTAAAATTCCGGAGCCCCACTTCTTTCTCAAAAACTACTAAAGCTCCAATCTTGCGTCTAGCCATGGTCCGACAGGCTGCAAGAACTCTTTCCGCAACATCTTGCTGTTGGGCTCGGTTATCCCGAAAAAGCGTAATCAACCCAAATTGGGCTAGTGCGTTCCGGATATCAGCTTGAAATAAAACAACCAGCACCAGTACTAGTGAATTTGCCAAGTTATCCATCAGCAAACCCGTAGCATCAAGCTGAAGAAACCTAGCTACCAGATAAAGCACCAGCAGGATAATCATCCCCATCAACATCGGGATAGTTCGGGTGCCCTTAATCAATAGTAGAATACGATAGAAGAGAAAGGAAAGCAGAAGGATGTCAATCAGATCTTGCCAACGAAGTGGTACTAGATTCCAAAAGTCCATTTGGTCAGCTTTCCTTGGTCAGTTGATANCAGGGGGNTTTTTTAGAGTTTCACGAACTAAGTTTCCATCGATTGTTTCGGACTCAATCAGTTGTTCTGCCAAATAGTCCAGTACCTGTCGGTTCGTTTCCAGCAGACTGAAAGATCTTTGATANGACTCATGGAGCAAGCTTCGAACTTCTTTGTCGATCATCTTCACAGACGCATTGCTAAACCACTTGTGCTGAAGCATATCCCGCCCGAGGTAAGCGTTGCGCTCCTCCGAATAAGTCAACGGTCCGAGTTCTTCACTCATTCCCCATTGGCAAACCATTTTTCGNGCAATCTCAGTAGCTTTTTTAAGATCATCAGAGGCCCCAGTTGTGAAGCGATTAAAAACTAGATGTTCTGCCGCTCTGCCTCCCATGATCATAGCTAGTTGTCCAACCAGTTTTTTCTTTGAATAGCTATGATGATCTTCAGATGGTAAGAGTTGNGTCAGCCCCAGCGCTCGTCCCCTTGGTATTATTGTAACNTTGTGAACAGGATCCACTTCAGGAATTGCAGCTGCTACAATTGCATGGCCAGCCTCGTGGTAAGCTGTCGTACGCTTTTCNTAATCGGTAATGAGAAGGCTTCGACGNTCAGCACCCATTANAACCTTGTCTNTAGCGTATTCGAAATCACCGGTATCAACTTGATNTTTATCATTNCGGGCTGCCCACAAAGCCGCTTCGTTTGCGAGATTAGCCAAATCTGCCCCAGTGAATCCAGGTGTTCCACGTGCGATGGTTTGCAGGTCAGTATCTGATGACAGTGGTATTTGCTTAGTGTGAACTTTCAGAATACTTTCACGACCACGCAAATCTGGGGTTGGAACAACCACATGCCTGTCAAATCGACCAGGCCTCATTAGTGCTGGATCCAGCACATCAGGCCTGTTAGTTGCCGCAATTACAATAANTCCCTCGTTTGGAGCGAANCCATCCATTTCAACTAANAGCTGGTTGAGAGTTTGCTCTCTTTCATCATTACCCCCTCCGAGTCCTGCTCCCCGAGCCCTTCCTACTGCATCGATCTCGTCTATAAAAATGATGCATGGCGCATTCTTTTTTCCTTGCTCGAAGAGATCCCGAACACGGCTCGCACCCACACCTACGAACATTTCCACAAAATCAGAGCCACTGATGCTAAAGAAAGGAACACCNGCTTCACCAGCGATCGCTTTTGCTAATAATGTTTTTCCAGTACCAGGATCTCCCATCAACAAGACACCTCGTGGAATTTCCCCACCAAGGTCCCGAAACTTATCTGGATCTGATAGGAAATCAACGATTTCTCCCAACTCATCACGAGCTTCATCGATTCCCTGAACATCTGAGAAAGTAATCGGATTATCTTTTTTCTCTGTTACCTGAGTTCGGATCTTTCCAAAACTCATTGCGCGATTGCCTCCACCTTGCATCTGTCTCATGAAAAAGATCCAAATCCCAATAATCAATAGCATTGGGAACCAACTATTCAAAATNGCCAGAAACACGTTGCCGCTCTCCGGAGGGCTCACACGAATTCTAACATTGTTTTCACGAAGGTTTTGGTACAAGCCAGGATAATCNGGAACCTGTGTTTGAAAGCGTTGATTCCCATCTGTGACACCGATCACATTATTACCCTGAGCAACAACTTCTAAGACAGAGCCTGTTTCTACCTTGTCCATGAATTCCGTAAAGGAAATTCTCTGTTCGTTTCCNGATTGAGAACCCATCATGTTGAAAAGNACCANCATTACCAGACCTATGATCAACCATATTCCCAAACTACGAATCATTGAATTCACAGTTCACTCTCCATTAAAACTTAGGATTGTAAATGATTTAGTTGCGCCATTTTAGGTTTGCGATTTTTTTGGCGCAGACTGATNTTAANTNATAAATTTATCATACCAGATAAATGAATTATTCNAGCGTTTTTCTTATNNCNTAATGCTTTCATACTTGTCATGGAAGTGCAAGGTACGACACCCCCCATGCAAGGCCCAGACATCGGATTTCAGTTAGCCGAAAGAATAGCCTCAGCATGAAACACCTCTCTCAATTTTATCCCCTCCATCTTAGAAACGTTGGTGTCCTTTTGAATGACTCTATCCAACAAGAAGAGATTAGTCTTCAGATATCCAAAATCTTGAGAGCAAACGGTATTCAGGCTCATTTACTTGATTGGGATTCTGATGCAATCAACCCACTGGATATGCTGATCACTGTTGGTGGGGATGGGACAGTACTCTATGCATTGAGTCACTTTTCATATTGTCCTGTTTTAGCTATCAACTTTGGCAATGTTGGATTTCTCACAGCGAGTAATCGTGAGGAACTGGGAACTGCCTTGCGCCAGGTACTAAGTGGCCAGTATGTAATCAGCCATCGATCCATGATTTGTTGTGAGCATCCAAATGGTCAACTGCATGCCGTCAATGAGATTGTCCTCAAAGGTACAACTCGAATGCTAACAGTCGATCTTTCAATCAATCAAAAAAACATCCGAAGAATCCGAGGGGATGGGGTCATCATCGGGACAGCAACTGGGAGTACTGCTTATCTGATGGCTGCTGGTTCTCCAATTGTCATGCCCGAATTGCGCTGCATGATCATCACTGGGTTGAATGAATATGATTTTCGTTCGCGCCCTCTGGTTGTGACTCATGATTCCCTAGTTTGCTTGGAGGTCAGCAAAGAAACTCGTGAAACAGATATTTTCCTAGCTGCTGATGGTGGTGAAAAAATTCCGTTGAAATTGGGTGACAAAATTATTATTAAGGAATCTGACCGTCAGGCCAAATTGATTTTTACTGATTCCAACTACTTTTTTCATAATTTATCTTCTCGCCTGTCTTGGTAATACTTGAATGAAGGCAAAGGTTTTTTGAGAGCATGCGAACCTTACGCTGGTTACGACCATATCGCTGGCCATTATTAGTATCAATCCTACTTCATTTCGGTTTTTTACTGTTGCTCATAGGAGCCCAACCAGCTACTGGCAGTAATCGCAAAACCATTGTTCCTCTCTTATCACTAAATGCAATTCCCGAACTTGGAAAAAGCCAGCTCAAACGCCCCACTTCCAAAGAGCAACCAAAGGAAAAAAAAACTCCGAAGAAATCTAAGAAAATTGAAGTTACCAAGACTAGAAAGGATAACAATAATCTAAAACCAACACCCCCCAAACCACAAGATAACAGCTTGACAAAAGCTAACAAACAAATAGGAGAGTTTTTGGACAATCCTGAAAATTTTCAGACCCAGAGAGCAACTAAACGATTTGCTGAAGAAAAAACTGACACAACTAAACCCTCAGATCAGCCCTCGCCTTCTAAACTTCCCATACAAAAACGGAGCAGTAAGAGCTCACCTCTAGCCAAATCAAAAAATTCGTCCAAAATCCTTTCTAGAAGTGGTTCTAACTTGTTGCAAAATAATAAAAAATTAGCTGCAATCATTTCATCAGCCTCCCAACTTCCACCCAAAGCACCACCTGTTAATTCCTTACCCAAACGCATTGAAGACAATCTATTTGAACTACTGGCTGGTACAGCGTTGGTTCCTATCGGTGCTCCAACACTCATGTCAGCAATGCAGGCTGCTCCAACAAGCGAGCAACTAAGTGATCAGGAGGCTTTGGCCTACTCTGAGCAAATCAACAATGTTATCCTCGCCCTTTGGGATGTCCCATTTCACCTGGTTGATAGCAATTTGACGGTAGTAGTACGCTTTACTGTGCAGCCCAACGGAAAAGTCATGAAATACCGAGTTGAGGATATCTCTGGAAACAAAGCTCTCGACAATTCAGTACTTACTCTGATTCGTGACTTGCGTATGTTTCCACCTCTTCCAGATTCATACACGTTGCCCATTTACGAATTTGGTGTTCGTTTCAGTCCAAAGCAATTTCAATTCTGATCATGAAGATCTTTCGCATTATCCTACTTTTCTTTGTTTTNTCCGGCATCTCAANGAATTCATATGGAGTTGACTATTTTGATGTGAATAGCCCTAGGTTTCGTCCTTTGCAAGTTGTCTTGGTAACAAACCCNCCTGGANTAAGCAGCAAAAGCCTTTATAATGTGATTAGAGAGAATCTTGAGCGGACCCTATTCTTCAGCGTAGTTGATCCCGTAGTTGCAGCCACCAGCGAGATAGCCTTCGTTTGGGATTTGCAATACAGTAATCAACGCCAAACCGTGCAGGGGATTCTGAAAGATCTCAAAGAACAACGCATTCGTGGAAATTTTAAAATCACAATCAGGAATAATGATCTGCAGCAAGCCGCTCGCGAGCTTTCTGACCAAATGATTCAGGAAGTTCTAAATGTTCCTGGTTTAGGTCAAAGTCGAATCGCCTACACTGCAAAGCCAAAAGGAAGCAATAAGCAGATTCGCCTTATAGACTTTGATGGTAAAGTAGACGAACGATTATCCTACGAATTGGGTGCCTCCAATCTTGCACATTGGTCACCTGATGGCCAAATCCTGCTGTACACCCACTTTACAACCACTTCCACTGAGTTAGCTCTGCAACCGGTAGATCGTCCCCAGGCAAAGCTGCTACGATTTCCAAGAGAAATTCAACCAATTGGAGGGTCTTGGGGTCCTAATGGTGAAGAGATCCTCGTTACTGTAATGAAAGGTGGAAATGCGGACATCTTCCGGTATGACTTAAAAAGTGGTGAAATGTTTCCTCTTGTCAGGTGGCCAAGTCTCGAAACTTCTCCTGCATGGTCACCAGATGGTCAAACAATAGCTTTTGTCTCTGATCGACAGCGATTTAGACAACCTAGAATTTACCTTTACGACATTGAAAGTAGGGAAGTAAAAAGCCTGCCTTTTGAAGGCAAATATTCAAGCGCACCTCGATGGTCTCCGGATAGTCGTCAATTGCTTTTTGAAGCTCAACATGAAAAATATTTTCAGATTTTTAAATACAACCTCGACACCAATCAGATTCAACAACTAACCTTTGGACCATTTAATTCGGAGCAACCTGACTGGTCTCCAAATGGACAGCAAATCGTATTCAGTTCAAGACGTGGGGGAGTCCATAAACTTTATTTTATGTCAGCTTATGGAGGTCGCACAATTCGTGTCACCAATCAACCAGCTGGTGTTGCGGAAACAGCTCCAGCATGGAGCAAATAGGTTTTTATGAGACAAACGCCACAAATATTCATCATCCTTCTTTTTTGTGCCTCACTCATTGGGCACCGTTCACCTGCTTCAGCACAATCGAATCTTGATAGACAAGTCGCAAATCTGCAGGCAAACTTGGAGCGGCAAGATAAAATTCTTAAAACCCTTCAAGGATTGACCGCTGAACAAGCAATGACACAAGGAGAGTTAAACCGTCTTCCACTTGCCGTCGAAAATCTTGATGAAGTGCGTAGAGACATTCGCGTGATTGCAGAGAGCCTTCAGCAACTTCAGAGGGAGGTAGATAATCTTCATCGAGATCTGAAACAAACCAAACTAGCATTGGCACCAGCGAGCCAAAATCCTGGAGATAGCGAGCCACTGGTCATTGGACTACTGGCTCTACAATCGGGAGATATTAACCGGGCTGTTGACCAGCTAAAACCTCTGTTAACTGGGAAAAACGAATATCGTAAAGATGATTTACTAATGGTTTTGGGTAATGGTTTTTTGCAAAGTGGTTATCCAGAACAAGCGGCTTCTCACCTGAGCACACTGGTTCGTAATTTTCCTCAAAGTCAGCACTTACCCTCAGCTCTCTTCTCTCTGGGGAAAGCTTTTGGTGATTTGCAGGATGACTCTCGCAAATATACTATCTGGAAAGCACTGATTGAAGAGTATCCAAATCATCCGATGGCTCTCAAGGCAACTNTATCTCTGGAAGCGATTCTCCGTTGAAGCGTCGCTCNCCTCTCGCTCAGAAACTCTGGCACGAGTTAAGAAAAGCTGAGGTCTCNCCTAAAAGTCACTTTCTCATTTGCGTAAGTGGAGGAAGCGACTCGATGGCACTTCTGCACCTATTCAAAGAAATCATCCCTTCTTCCTATCTTCATATTCTCCACTGNAATCACGGAGTNCGAACTGAGGCCCANANNGATGCANTNTTTGTTGAAAAACAGGCCAAATTGCTCCGAATTCCCATCCATCTACGAATCCATATGGGCTTGAAGCAGTTGACCAGTGGTTTTCAAGCGGCAGCTCGAGAATGGCGACGTCAGGAAGCGGAACATCTCTGTAAATTGTTGAAACTTTCTTTCATTGTGCAAGGCCACCATAGGGGAGATCAATTAGAAACTCGTTTACATCGAATGTTACGTGGAACACACCTTAGCAATTTACAGGGAATGCGTGTAAAGCAGGGTCACTGGCTCCGTCCACTACTGGTTTTNACAAAACNGGAACTCAGAGATTACCTCCTGCAGCAGGATAAAATCTGGACAGAAGACTCAAGCAATGCNGAGAACAAATACACTAGAAATTTTCTAAGGCATAAGGCGATTCCTAAACTGCAACAAGTTGCTGGAGGAGCATTGGAGCAAAGGCTCGAAGAACTCTCCCAACAAAGTTCAGCTTTGCGGGAACACCTTCAAGCAGAACGAGAAAGTCTCTGGTCAAAAGTATGTATTCAAGAAGCTAACTACCTGAAAATTTACAACTTAGAATTAATCCAATTATCAGACCTGGTCTGTTGGGAGATTCTTCATCACTGGTTAAAAATGAATAATCTCAATCCTAACTTTGAGCGATTACAGGGTTTAGCCAGACAGATCAAGAAATCTCCAAGTAGTCCCTGGTGTTGGGAGATTGGAAAGGGTTGGCAAGTTCGATCCAAAAGCAGCCAGCTNACTCTTGAACATATCTCGACGCTTCAACCTAAATAACGCGAGATTAAATTATACCAACAGGGTTAAACTGAATTCTTCCATTTTTCAGTTGAACATTGAGTTTCTGTCCATCTTTGATGGTTCCTGAGAGAAGTGCCCTTGCCAAAGGAGTCTCTAGTTCCTTCTGAATTGCTCGTTTAAGGGGACGTGCGCCGTAAAATTGATCCAATCCTGTTTCACTGAGTAGTTTCATTGCGTCTGGGCTCATCTCTAGTTCAATTCTGCGATCATCTAGTCTCTTCTGTAATCTCTGCAACTGTATNTGAACAATTTCTAGCAAATCTTCTTGCTGTAAAGGATGAAATACAATTGTGTCATCGACACGATTGAGGAACTCTGGACGGAAGTGTCCCTTCAACTCGGCTAGAGCAGACTGACGAATGGATTGGAAATCNACTTTANTACGAGTCTGCTCCATGATTCTTGTAGAACCNAGATTGGAAGTCATCAAAATAAGTGTATTTCGAAAATCCACGGTCCTGCCCTGAGAGTCTGTAAGGCGACCATCCTCCAAAATCTGCAGTAAAATATTGAAGACATCNTAATGGGCCTTTTCAATCTCGTCGAAGAGAATCACACTGTANGGCCTGCGTCGAATTGCTTCGGTCAACTGACCTCCTTCTTGGTAACCGACATANCCCGGAGGAGCTCCGATCAGTCGAGCTACAGCATGTNTTTCCATNTACTCTGACATATCGATCCGCACCATGCTTTGCTCATCGTCAAAGAGGAACTCTGATAGTGCACGTGCTAGTTCGGTCTTACCCACCCCAGTTGGTCCAAGAAAAATGAAACTGCCGAGGGGCCGTTTTGGATCATTGATGCCGGAACGAGCTCTTAGTACTGCATCTGAAACAGTCTCAATCGCTTGATGCTGTCCTACTACACGCTGTTGCAAATGTTCAGGTAGGAGTAGCAATTTCTCATTCTCACTTTCCAACATTCTACTAACTGGAATTCCAGTCCATCTAGCCACAATCTCTGCAATATCTTCGCTGCTTACTACTTCTCGTAAGAGTTGGTTTTGATGCTGTTCTGCAACCATNTGGGCTTGTCTAAGCTGATTCGCCAGATCTCTCAAAACTCCATATTCCAATTTGGCAGCTTCTTCCAAATTGTAGTTCCGCTTTGCCTTTTCAATTGCAAGACGGGTTTCCTCGAGCTGCTTTTTCAAATCNCTCAAGGATTGTAATGATTTTTTTTCCTTNCTCCATTGAAGAGTCAGCGTATCCATTTTGTTCTGCAAATCTGCCAACTCACGACTGAGGACCTCGAGACGGTGGATAGAAGCTGAATCCTTTTCTTTCTTTAANGCTGCTTTTTCAATTTCGAGTTGCAGAATTCTTCTCGAAATTTCGTCCATCTCTGCAGGCATTGAATTGATCTCAACCCTAAGTTTTGCAGCNGCTTCATCCATCAGATCGATAGCCTTATCNGGTAGAAAGCGATCAGCTATATAGCGATTGGAAAGANTAGATGCTGCAATTAGCGCATTGTCCTTGATCCGGACACCGTGGTGAATTTCATAGCGTTCTTTCAGACCACGCAAAATTGAAATGGTATCTTCAACACTTGGTTGATCAATCAAAACTTGTTGAAACCGACGCTCTAGAGCAGGGTCTTTTTCGATATGTTTCCGGTATTCATCCAGCGTGGTTGCGCCAATGCAATGTAATTCTCCTCGAGCTAGCATGGGCTTTAGCAAATTACCGGCNTCCATAGCACCTTCGGTCTTACCTGCTCCAACTACAGTATGTAATTCATCTATAAACAGAATGATTTCACCNTCAGATTTCTGCACCTCTTGAAGAACAGCTTTCAGGCGTTCTTCGAATTCACCCCGATACTTGGCACCGGCAATCAAGGCCCCCATGTCCAAGGATATGATACGTTTGTCTTTNAAGCTATCAGGAACATCATTGCGAACAATTCGTTGNGCCAAACCTTCTGCAATTGCAGTTTTACCAACACCAGGTTCCCCAATCAGCACTGGATTGTTCTTTGTACGACGAGAGAGAACCTGNGTAACTCTACGGATTTCGTCATCTCTTCCAATNACCGGATCAAGTTTGCCTTCTAGAGCATGCTTGGTGAGATCCTGCCCATATTTTTCCAGAGCTTGGTAGTTTTCTTCAGGGTTTTGTGAATTAACCCTTTGATGGCCTCGAACTTCTTCCAATGTCTTGCAAACTCTCTCTTTGGTAATTCCACAGCCCGCCAAAAAACCTCCGGCACTACCCCTCTTGCCCTCATCCACCAATGATAACAGCAGATGCTCGACACTAATGAAGGAATCCCCCATCTGCTTGGATTTTTCTTCAGCATTGACTAGTACCTGATTTAGTTCCCCTGAGCCACTCACTTGATTTGAGGAGGGTCCACTGAGGGTAGGTAATGTATCTAACTGTTGTGCCAGCTGCATCTGAAAAGTGGGTAAGACAACTNCCATCTTTTCCAACAATTGCGGAATTAAACCATTTTCTTGANCCACGAGTGCATACAAAAGATGAATACTAATAATCTGAGGGTTATGTCTTCGAATCGCTTCGTTCTGAGATACCTCTAAGGCAATCAGCGATTTTTCCGTGAATTTTCGCGGATCCATAAAATTCTCCGATAAATAATTTTTTGTTAGCACTCATTNTATTTGAGTGCTAACAAAAAAACAAGCATTGCTTCTGGTTATCAATTCTCAAGTCGCTGAGCNTTATCTAAAATAATTGTTTCTAATANGCTGAGAGAGTTTATCTAAGACCCATCTATTGAGTTCATTAATTGACTATAGCCGGTCATCTCCACATACCCCANCCCTTGTATGGGTTGTCCATTCTGAGTTCCTTGGACACTAACTGATCCTTCCCAATAGGAAACTGTAGTTTGTAATTCCTGGTCACTCATTCTAGNTGCAATTTCCAGTTCAAGATTTTCAGAGGGTAGNTTCANNGTCCACCCAGCTGGATAGGATGTTCCACTGTTAGGGCTTTTCCAAAATTCAATGNCTTTGAGAGCTACTTCCTCAAAAANCAGATTTCGACTTTCTCCATTTGGTTTGACCAATTTACCTGAGCTTTGTTCATCTGGTTTTCCAGATTTATCACGCAGTTGATAGTACATCAAATCTGTCCCATCATTCAGTTGCAATGCGAACCAGTCCCAACCTACTTGGTTTGACTCAAGGACACTTGTGCTCCACTCACGATCCAGCCAACTTGAGCCAGTAATATCATAGGTTCCTTGAGGAGTGAACACCTCACCACTCACGCTCATTCTAGTGAAAGAATAGTAATAAGAGGCGTTGCCTGGTTCTTTTCCTTTCTGGCTGAGTCCCTGATTTCCTTGGAGCACCAATGGCTTACTTGGAGTCACATCAAGTTTGATCCCAAATTCCTCTGTCTTAGCNAGTAATACCCATCTCATGGGATCACTACTCACTCCTTTGATTTCCCAATCATCTAACCAAATTTTTAGAGGATTTGATTCCGTACCAGCCAGGCCCAAAGCAGCACGCTGAAAACGCTCAGCATGGTAAAAACGATCTTCATGAATGTCAGAAAGAGCCAAATGCCCCATATAGAGTTGATTGGTTCTCCAAGGTGAACCTGAATGTTCAGGAAGTTCTGGCACAAGCGAATTTCGAAACAANGTNACTTGAAAACCAAAGGGGCGTCCAAATGGAGTTTGAAGATTCCCNGTAAAATACCACCATTCATTTCGAAATTNTGGATGATCAGCGTGATCTTGGGGAAATGAAAAAAGACGCGGCTCTAGCGCACGCGCGNAGCCAGATACATCACCGCCCCCNAATGCCTCTGCGACATTTANGTTACCACTACCATGGGCAGGCGGTTCTGGCAGATAAAATCCAAGCAATGAAATGCCAATAAGAGCCAGCGAACCAAAGATAANCAAAATTAATTTGTAGTCTNGCATTCACATCATCCAATCAAAGTAAGAGAGNTNTCACCCACATTTTAATTAGATCTAAATCAGAGAGAGAAGTCTAAGGATGTTTAAAGTAGGATAAAATAGTNGATGAAACCAGAGANCTGTGAAANGAAATATTATAGAGGTGGATGAAGGAAGGTAGTTTTGNTGGATCTTGGCNAACTCCATTAAGGNAAATTCTTGATGGGAATTCANGACTTTTGAGAACTAGTTCAATTATTTGCNGGAATCATTTCAGTTGGTAANAGGGAGGTGTTCTTCATAAATGGCTTGGAAAGCTTTGATTAGNTAATCTACATCTAGAGAGCCGCAAGTCTCTCTGATTGAGTGCATGGCAAGCATTGCAGCACCTACATCAACGGTTTCTACCCCAAGGCGTGCAGCAGTGATCGGACCAATCGTGGAACCACACGCCAGATCGGTACGCATCACAAATTTTTGAACAGGGACATTACTCTCATAACAAATTTGCTCAAACCAGGCTTCCGTTTTTGCAGAGGTAGCGTAACGGCCCTGAGAATTTCGCTTGATGACTGGCCCCTCATTCATTTGTGGGAAGTGATTGGGATCGTGCTGTTCTGAATAATTTGGGTGAACAGCGTGCGCCATGTCTGCAGAGACAAGAATCGAATTAGCTACTGCCCGTTCGTAGGCTTGTCTACATTCAGTCTGCTCCGCTAATCTTCTGATAACAAATTCCAGAAAAGAAGAATGAGCACCTTCCGTTGTTTGACTGCCAATTTCTTCGTGATCGTAACAAACCAAAACCTGAGTCCAAGGTTTAGCTGAGCNAGATTTACAAAGCGCTTGCAACCCTGTGAAGCAACAGAACAAGTTGTCCAAACGTGCCGAGGCAATGAATTCCAGATTTGGCCCCCAACACTCAGCAGATTGGGTNTCGTAAAGACTTAAATCCCAACTACGGATCTTNCTCCCATCNAAATCCAATTNCTCTGCAAGCCAGAACTTCAGNGCATCATCAGTTTCCCAGTTTTGACTCTTGGTCAAAATNGGGGGCAGGTGTTTTTGCCTATTAAGTTGTAAACCCTTCTCGTTAACCTCACGATTAAGATGGATTGCAAGCTGTGGAATCCTGANCAGTGGTTGATCACAAAGAAGCGAATGAGTTTTCAACCCATTTGCAGACTCAACGAAGACTCTTCCTGCCAAGGATAAATCTCTGTCAGTCCACGTTCCAAGCAAGACTCCACCATACACCTCCACCCCTAACTGACGGTAACCATTGCGAGTAATGTTTGGGTGGGGCTTAAGTCTTAAATTGGGGCTGTCAGTATGGGCTCCAATAATGTGAGCTCCATGATCTGGAAAAGATTCTCCCTGAANCCAAGCCACAATNCTGGTTTCGCCNCGGGTTACATAGTATTTTCCACCCCTNATCGTCTCCCAAAGTTGACTTTCCCGCAACTCTTGAAAATCTTTGTCAATGAGTTGATGTTTAATCGACTGAACTGCGTGGAACGGCGTCGGGGATGAATTCAAAAATTGGCACAGGTCGAAAACAGAGGACATATCAATTACAGAGCCATTGCAACTAAAATAATCAGCAAGTAAATACCAAACATGATCGTAGATTTTGTTTTGGTAAGCGTATAATTGTCACTCCAAAAGAGATAGATTGCCAATGCAGTAGCNCCAANCAGCATATACACTAATTCAATCTGTGGTAAATTCACTGGNGTAACAGCCCCNGTCAACACTAACGCCAGNAGGATTGGGACACTGAGGCAAATACATATATCAAAAATATTGCTGCCGAATACGTTGGAGATCGCAGCATCATANTTGCCCCTTTTTGCACTCAGGACTGAGAGTACCGTGTCCGGNACCGAAGTTCCTGCTGCGATTACAATGAAGCCCATGATCACTGCATCAATACCNAGAAGATCNCCAAGTTGGATGGAGGCTTCAACCAAAATGTGTGAGGCTAAGCCCATCACCATCATCATTCCCAAAATCCACTTCCATGCGTGCGATTCATCCCGAATTTNCAGCTCCGATTCTTCCCCTTCATCACTCGCATCAGCGTCCTCTGAAACACTCACATCAGTGTCNTCATGAGCCAAATTTCTTTTGTGTTTGCGATAATCAAAGTTTAACCAAAAGATATAGCCCACATAAGCAAGAATAAACAATGCTGCAACACCAAGGCCCCAAGCATTTGGGAAGGCTAAAAGAGNCACGAGNAATAAAATGACCACACCAAAATACATCAAGCTGTCCCTCCACACCACTTCCTTACCAATTTTCATTGGGCCTTTAGCAACAAGGCCAGCAGCAGCTGGAATGATTAAGACATTGTAAAGGGCAGAACCTACAATTGAGGAAATACCNACTTCAGCACGCCCCAATAAGATTACTGCAATGACAGCAACACAAAATTCTGGGAATGAACTCGCAATAGCGTCAATCACTGCTGCTTTAATGGATTCAGGGAGTTTGTGTTTCTCCTGAACGTAATCCGCAGCTGGCTGAAAAAAATCTCCCGCCCGCCAAATGGNAATGGAAGCGAAAACAATTAAGCTCACCCACAAAAGAAACGATACTGGCCAAATTTTAAGCCCTACCAAATACAGGATAGCCAAGGCCATGATTACCACCGTTAGGTTTGCGACNTGGTGGTAAATTCCCCCACCAAAGAAAAAGCGCAGGGGTTGGACAAGGTTAAAGTTCATTTTGATCTCTGAGATGNAGTGGTCGAAGAAGGGCCTTGCAAAGTATTCTCNCTACCCTCACGTAATCGNCGAAGATTATCGCGATGGCTATACAGTAGAAGGAGACTCAAAGCAAACTGAATTGTACTTAGATCCCACGTTGGGAGATCCCAAATCATGCCTGGCAAAACTAAACTAGCAGGCGGCAATACGCAAAGCATCACAATTGCAGAGAGGCTTGATATTTTTTTCCAAGCAAACATTANTAACCANGTTCCCATGCCNACTAAAGCTAATGGATAGTAGACCGCCAGTAGCGTTCCAATCTGACAAGAAATCCCCTTTCCACCCTTAAAGCGCAGAAAAACTGGGAAAACATGTCCAAGAATTGNGAAAGCTCCCACGAGCATCAGGATTCCCAATGNGGGTTCGGGCGTTGACTCTTCCGCTAGAAGTACAGCGGCTATCATAACCGCNAGCCACGCTTTACCAAAATCCAGGATAAATGTCAGCGCACCCGGTAATTTTCCACCGACTCTCATCACGTTGGTCATACCAATGTTGCCACTACCTTGGTGGCGGACATCAATTCCCAACCAAAATCGGCCAATCAACAGTCCAAATGGGATACTCCCAAGAAGATAAGCAATGAGGAGAGAAATGAGGAGGGACATTCGAACTGGCTTCTTAAATGGTGAAAACTTGACTGGAAGCCTTGAGATCAAATTTNTCNAAGACTTCCATTNATCACATATTTNGTCAGCCAACTCAGGTTCAATTTTTCAATTCGAGATCCCCCATGAGGCTGTCATCGACGGCAAAATCGAAATCTGGTTCCAGTTCCAATGGTGGACTTGATTCAGGAGAATNNTTTGCTTCGCTGACTCTGGCTTGCTGCGGGGTTGTTTCAACTGGAGCNGACTGACTAATTGGCGCTGAACCAAGTTGAGCACCNTACGGATAGGTTTGAGCTTGCCTGCGCTGCAATTGTGCCGGGCTAGGCACAAGAATCGCTGCAGTNAGCAGNAGGAGTGCGAAAGCAAAGCATCCNCAGTAAATNAGACCGTTAAANTACAGATCGTACTTTTGCTTATCAAGATAATAAGTAACTGTTTCAAAGCCACTATAGGTTTGATAGCTGACCTTCCCCATACCACTGTAAAAGTAGTACATTCCGAAGGTCATCGTTCCTAGGGTTACCAAGAAACCAATTGTGTAAAGATTAGAGTAAGTCTGATTTTGAGGCATAGGCCCTCTTGATGACTAAAAGCCCAAGGCACANCANGCTGCCTCACNTCTCANAGACTGGGCAAACTTATTGCACTTTGGACAGAATCTAGCTCCAGATTCTCAAGGAATTTATGGAGCCAAGTTTTTGCCTTAGTTGACATATCGGCNATTTGAAACAAAACTTGAGTCCTTTTTTCGATTGCCTCTCGGGACCTCTTGCTTTAGCACTATTACTNAGCTTCTATCCCNCCGGGACAAGCCCGGCAATTCATCAACGACCGAAGTCCACATCAACATGACAGACAAATTCCAGGATAAATCTCAGGTCATTGAAGCTGAGTTAACCCCCCAAGACGAAGAATTTCTCAAGGAAATCAATCAGCAGATTCTAGAATTCCTTGAGAAAGACGAAGAAATTTTAGAATTTGATCCGATGAACTCCTACCAACGTAGGCTCGTACATCAGATGGGTTCATTGTATCAACTNAGCAGTAAATCTGTGGGTAGCCGAGATGAGAGATATGTTTGCTTGCTCAAATCCCAGTCGCTTGGAGAAATCCTATCTGCTCAAGAAAAACCAGAAGACGCCCCAGGCCCAGCTCCCAGAAAGGGAGTAATGATCGATAGAGGTGATGAAATCTTTTATTGCCGTCCAGGTCAGAAGATTGTTTTGAGAGCCGATGGCAGCTTCGGAGTCCCGACTGCAGAAAACACCATGCAAGTGTTAGATGAAAGGGAGATGGACAGCGGTATATTTCGAATTCAACGCAACCACCTGATCTGCCCTCAGGATGAACAGTGGTGAGAACTGGAAAGAGTGGTCAAACTTTGGTTTGGCCTACTTAGGTGACGCTATCTTTGAACTTTGGTGCCGCCAATATGCTNTACAACGAAGTCAAAGTGCTAGCCAGGTGCATCAGTGGGTGGTAAAATTAGTTCGCTGTCAAACACANTCAAAGCTNGCATCCCTTTGGTACGAAATGCTGAGCGAGGAAGAGCTTCTGGTTTTTCAACGNGGAAAGAATNATAAGCCACAAACACGGCCTAAACATGCAACGGTTGAGGAGTATCGAATAGCGACAGGGTTTGAATGTGTTATTGGTTATTGGCATCTTCAACAGTACGATCGACTGAATGAAATGATGCATCTTCCAGAGTCTAGAAAGTTGATCGAAGCACACACCTCAGAGNTCTGAATGACCNTTTACTTGACCACACTATTATCTATTCTGACGATAGTAGTCGTAACTTTTCCACTTTTTTTCAGCCGAATCCAAAGGCATGAACTACANAAAGTCAAAGNAAAATTAGATACCAGTGAATCTGACGCCCTGTTGTGTGCACTCAGCGAATTGGAGGATGATTTTCAGTTGGGCCGGTTGAACAAAGACGAATACCAGCAGCAGAAAATTAGACTGCAGCGTCAATATTTAAAGCTTAAAGAAACCACAGAAAACGGATGACNCGCCAGCTTCCGAAAAACTTGCGTCGTCCCGCTCTGCCCAATTCGAAGCAGAAGCAGGGAAAACAAACACAAAATGCCAAGGAAAGAGTTCTNAACATTTGGGGTTTGTTTAATCCCCCAAAACCATCTGCAATTCAGTCCAAACAANCAGANACTGAGGTTCGTTCCATCTCAATGATGGGTCTGCTGATAGGGTTTCTATTGATTATGACATTGGTTGGAGTGGTAGGTGATTACGGAGTGCTCGCTACCTCAAGACTCAATGATCAAGATTTCCGCTTACGACATAAAATGCAGGAGATGCGAGCCCAGGAGCAAGAACTGCTTGCAGAAGTTCAAGCCCTGCGAACAAGCTCGGAATACATTGATTTTCTAGCTCGCCGTGATTTGGGGCTAGTCAANCTGGATGAATTGATCTACTACTTACCTGAACAAATCTCTCTACCAAGGGAATCCTCCTACCTAGTTTTNCCCTCCAGCCACACCCCTCGCCGTCAAGTTGAGCGAGTTTTAAAGCCCTTGCCCGATTTAGAAGAGAGCCGACCANACAATCTGTTATCAACAAGCAAAACAAATTCTCCCTTGAATGGTGAAGCCTCACAATAAGCTAATAGTTCTTTCAAATTCCCTCTGAAAACTCTCTCATCTGGATAACTGAGTCGTACGCAAAGACTTGCAGATTGCCANCCCCCCAATTCTGCTGAAACATCCTTCAATAAGGGAATCAGGCGGTAAGGGGCCTCATAAATNACCAAAGTAGTCTGCCAAAGCCTGAGGCTTTGCAGGGCCTTTCGACGCAGTTCTGTCTTTCGGGGAAGAAACCCAGCACAATAAAAGTCTTGACAAGGCAGCCCACTGACAACTAACGAGGTCATCAGCGAAGAAGGTCCTGGCAAAGATACAATTTCACCACGGCTTGCGATGATAGCTTGNATCAAGCGATACCCTGGATCCGCAAAAACTGGAGTTCCTGCATCAGAAATCAAAGCGAGCTGTTTGCCATNTTTTAGCAAAACAAGTAAATCACTGATCTGCTCTGACTCATTNTGCTCATTGAGGGTTCGAAGGTTTTGTTGAATTCCGTGACGNTTNAGAAAGCGGCTGCCAACCTTCCGTTCTTCACAAATCACTTCATCGACAGCTNCAAGAACTTCNAGAGCCCGTAAAGTAATATCACCATCATTTCCAATTGGAGTTGGAACGAGAAAGAGTTTACCGATGGACATAAGACCTAATTCAAGAACNGCATTGGTAGTNGGGAACGGAAAGACTCCTTCTCGAAGCTTATTAGCTCAGTTTTGGGATANAGTANACTTAAGGATCGGAGCGGATGGCGGTGCAAATCGATTATTGTCATTGGATCTAAAACCAGATTTTGTAGTAGGGGATCTGGATTCACTNACTGAAACAAATCGAAAGCAATTTCAAGCNTCCCAGTTGCATCTGATAGCTGATCAAGAAACTAACGATGTTTCAAAGGTTCTTGAATTTTGTCTACAGCGTGGAAGCAAGGTCATACATCTCTTAGGGATGCAAGGGAACCGGACNGATCATTTCATGGCCTGTCTAGACTCTTGCTTTGGCTTCAGAAATCTGCTGCAAATCAGCCTTTGGAATGATGCTGAGCGAATTGACCTGTCGACTGGCAGATGGNCTGCTGTGCTACCTTTAGGCACTACTGTTTCCCTTCTTCCAATTTTTGGACCTGTTACTGAAATTATTAGTTGGGGACTGGACTATGCGCTTGATGGTAGGAGTCTGCATCCCGGTAAGCCACCGTCTGGTGTTTCAAACCTGAGTGTTGAGCCAGATGTCAGAATCGAATTTTCTGGGGGCACTTTGCTNGTTATTACTCAACTAAAGNNAATAGAGTAAAATGGTGTATTCGATTTTAAAGTAAGTTCCTNTGGATTCACTNAGAGCCGCTGCCTTGTTTTGCNAACAAAATCGACTGAAAAAACTAAGAACACTCCTNCAAACATTCCTACAACGAACGAAAGAATTAAAATCAACAGAGCATTGGGCTTACTGAAATTTTCAGGAGGAATAGCCCGATCAATGATTCTAACCAGAGGCTGTTGGCCTGACTGCAATAGTTCTAATCGCGCTTGATGCTGAGCAAATTGAATCCTCAACTTTGCAATTTCCTCTGCTTCCCCATAATATTTTTTTGACTGGCTAGCNTTTTGGTTACCAAGTTCAGCCAGTTTTTCCTNCAATACTCCAATTTCTGATTTTATGCCTGCTATGCTTGCTGCACTGGGCTGTATCTTTTCCAGTATACCCAACTCAATTTGACGATCAATCAACCGCTGTTGAAGATTTTCCAGAACTAAAGGACTTNTAGAGAATGAAGGTTTTTTTTCTGATGAATNCAATTCGATATATTTATTTGAATCCATTTTACTAAANGATTGGCTCAGAATATCTAATTCGCGCTGCAAATTTATAATTTCTAGAGAGAGTAAGTAATCGTTGGCCCAACGCAACCCATCATTTGCCANGCTTGATGCCAGATCTGGGTCACGAAAGTGGACTGTTAGCGAAGTNAGTCCAGATGAATTTTCAGTATGAAATACAAAGACGGGGTTTTTGGCATCTTCAATCAATNACGCAGCTGCAAATTCATCNGGGGAGACTGAATCGTTTGGTAAGGCATAGGTATCAGTGGTGGGATCATACAGATCAAATANAATCAGGGGAGTCAAGCCAGTGCGATNTAGAAAGAACGCAAGAAACTCNATTTTTTGGAATAGCCCGATTGTGTACTGATTGAGGAATTCTTTTTCAAGATCGATTGTTCTACCATCNTCATTCTTTTGCTNAAGGTTGACTTGATTTAGGTGAAAGACTTCATAAGAAACTCGANCTCTATANATTTTTGGANTGTACTCCAAATAAAACAAAGTACCAAGAAAAGCAATCAGGACACTGGCCAAGAATAGCCACCAATATCGCTTCAAACTGAGTGATAGCTCTAAGAGATAGAANTTAGCACCATTGGAATTTTGATGATGGTAAGGATTAGGAAATTGGGTAACATTCGAGTTGGTNTTCAAATTTTTGAGCTGATCATTTGATCTCTGCTCCAAGGACATATNTAAAGCCAGAACCGTGATTTTCTAATGAGGGAGATCAATCTTGAATAATGATTCTATGGTATCGCTTTTTCCCCGCCCTCAAAAGGACTTCGCCCTCAACAAAATCACTAGCAGCCAAAGTAGCATCTAATGCTTCAACCCGTTNTTGNTTCAAGTAAAGACCACCTTGATAGATTAAACGNCTGGCTTCACTACGACTTGTGCAAATTCCCAATTCTACAAATAGGTCTAACAGCAGCATACCTGCGGCTATTCGTGTTTGGGTAATCTCAGTTGCNGGAACTTGGCTCCGATCCCCACCACNCCCAAAAACTGATTGAGCACCCTTTTCCNCTTTTCGGGCTTCCTCTTTACCGTGTGCNAGGCTTGTTGTTTCAAAAGCCAAGACTGCTTTNGCTTTGCGAATATCCGCACCCTCCAACTGCTCCAACTCCTCAATCTGTTCTTGCGGCAAATAGGTAAGCAGTCTTAAGCANTTAGCTACGTCAGCATCATCCAGGTTGACCCAGTACTGATAGTATTCGTAGGGCGAAGTTCTTGTTGGGTCCAACCAGATTGCNCCAGATTCAGTCTTACCCATCTTTTTTCCACTGGCTGTAGTCAACAATGGATATGTAAAACCAAATGCTGCTTGATTGTCAACTCGTCGGATCAGGTCCACCCCAGAGATAATGTTCGCCCATTGATCNTCGCCTCCGAGTTGTAAGNTGCAGCCGTAACGTCGTCTTAATTCTAGAAAGTCGTAAGCTTGCAGAAGCTGGTAGTTGAANTCTAGAAAAGAGAGGCCTGTTTCCAGACGAGCCTTATAGGTTTCGAATGAAAGCATNCGATTGACTGAGAAATGGCTNCCAATTTCACGAAGAAAATCTAGGTAGTTTAGGTCTCGCAGCCATTCCGAATTATTTATCTGCAGATTCTCTTCATCAAAGCTGAGAAAACGTCCAAATTGTGGACGAATAGCTTCGATATTTTGCTGAAGTTGCTCTTCAGTGAGCATCTTGCGCATCTCAGTTTTCCCACTCGGATCNCCTACCATCGCTGTACCGCCNCCCATCAGAGTGATGATTCGATGGCCATAACGTTGGAAGTGGGCTAATCCCATGATCGGAATCAGGTGACCAACGTGCAGTGAATCAGCTGTTGGATCAAACCCACAGTAGGTACAGATGGATTCCTGATCCATCAGAGATGCCAATTCCTCCGGGTGGGTTTGTTGCTGGCAGAANCCCCGCCATTCAAATTCTTTCAGGACGCTCAAGGCTNGNACTCTCTAAATACTGCAGANATAAGGAGGATCAAAATGTAGGAATTTTCAGAAGCTCGCTGTACCCGAACANACTTCGTCACAGGTTACAGATTCATGTCCACAATCGGCCACAAAAAACTGACCGTTGTAACACTCACATTGTCCGCTCCAGCGGAAATCTATTCTCACTTCACCAGACGCTGTTTCATATGGGAAATTGTAGACGTTATCTTCACAAATAGAGCGCTGTCGCCATTGATTGGCAGTCTGGGTTGGAGGTGGTATGAAGCGAGATGGAGTGCTGGTCATTTGACAGCTCTGCAAACAATCATTGTAGACCTCAAANCAGGTATCACCCTTTAGAAAANCACCAAGTTCTCGGCATTGAGGAAAGCCGTATTGAGGATGCTCTACCACACANNGTTCCAAGCAANAACTCTCTACAGCNCTTANANCNGTTGCAGCCAAGCTCATCATTGCCAGTACCACAGTCAGGATTCCCCANCACAACTTAGTCATGCCAACCTCTCCTTCCTGAAAACGCTTCTTGTAAAGTGATCTCNTCCACATATTCTAGGTCTCCTCCTGCTGGCAGGCCACGGGCAAGCCTGGTGATCTGAGGGACCAAACCTGNNAGTTCGGACTGCAAAAATCCAGCCGTGGCTTCACCCTGTACTGTAGGGTTGGTTGCCAGAATCAACTCGTCTGCTCCATCTTTTTCCAACCGTTTGCGTAGGCTGCGAATTTGCAACTGGTCAGGTCCAATTCCTTCTAATGGAGACAAAGCTCCAAGCAACACATGATAAACGCCCTGATAGGCCCTACTTCGTTCGATTTGGAAGACGTTGTTGGGCTGCTCAACCACGCAGATAAGTCGCTGATTCCTCATTTTATTACTGCAAACCAAGCAAGTTCCAAGGTCTGTGAAGCCATGACAAACATTACAGTGATGAATTCTTTCCTTCACTTGTCGAATGGCTTCAGCCAGATTCGCAGCTTCTTCAGGAGTGTACCTCAGTATCCCAAAGGCGAGTCGTAGCGCAGTCTTCTTGCCGATTCCAGGTAGCCTAGACAACTCAAGGGATAAGCGATCCAACGACTCNGGATACTGCATGCTCACTTCTTATCGGTGAACAACTGATGACCTTGCCGAGCTGCTGTGATTTCAAGTCCAAGGGGTTCACTGACTGTAATTTCGANACCCTGGGCTTTTGGATCCCATTGCTCTGGGTAATTGCTCAAANNTTCTGAAGTCATATTCTGCAAGCGCTTTTGATACTCTTCTTCACGTGCTCGGAGTTGCTTAATCAACGACTTCATTCCTCCACCAACAAACTTCATCACCTTGGATGATTTTTGTTTCTCTTCGAGTTTATCTAGCTTGTCCAGATTTCTTTGTGAGATTGTGAATTCAGCTCGTATGTCAATCGGGATTTCTTCTTCCTCAACAAGTGTGCCGCACTTATGGATTCGACCNCCGGGCATCCTNATCTCAGTATACTCTATCGTATTGCACTGTGGGCAATGGAGCCAAATTAACCAGCCCTCAATTTGGCGACTTTCTTCCTTTGCTTTTCGATCNGCCAANCTTTCAGCGAAATTGATCACCTTGCTCATTCAAACCCCATCAGTGCCTTAGAGAGAGTCCCTGCATCAAAAGGTTTGAGAATGTGAGCACTGANCCCCGCCGCTTTCCCCATGGCAAGCTGATCGTCTAAAGGCTCCATTAGCATCAGGANAATCGGTAGAGACTTTTTTGAATGCGTTTCTCGGATCTGCTTGATTAGGTCCACACCTCGTACACCATCCAAATACCAATCAACCAGTACCAANTGATATTGATAGCGCTCCAGCAACTTGATCGCCTCGTCAGGATCTTTGGCTTCATTGCAAAGTTCAGTACCCAGATCTTTGAGTGTCTGGCGAATCATCCTGCGAGAAGTGTTGAAATCATCCACGATCAAAACACGTGTTTCTTCTCCGATTTCCATCAGGGAACCTTATCGAACAGGTAAGGATAAAGGAATTTGTTCAAGGAAAAGTAGAATTTTTAAAGCAGGATTGGGACCGTGACGATTACTCAATCCTTTACGAGTGAGAGAATCAGCTTAAATTCTTCTTCTGTAACAGGCTGAATAGAGAGACGCATTCCCTTACGCAGGAGAAACATTTCTTTCAGTTCAGCAATATTTTTCAACGCTTTCAAAGTTATGGGAAGCGAAAATTCGCTCTCAAACTGAACATCTACCATTAGCCAGCGAGGATTTTCTGCAGAACTGTTCTCATCGAAGTACTTACTCGTTGTATCCCAGGAAGTGTGATCTGGGTATGCTTCACGGACAACCCTTACAGTACCGACAATCGCGGGTTCAGCCTGACGACTGTGGTAGAAAAATGCCCGATCACCCACTTTCATTTCATCACGCATCAGATTTCGAGCCTGGTAGTTACGAATCCCATCCCAGTGCTCCGTCTGATTAGGACAGTTCTTCAGGTCTTCTAGCGAGAAAACATTCGGCTCGCTCTTCAGCAACCAATGCTTCATCGTTTCTTCACTCAAAAGAAATGTTTATCAACTCGCAGTAGCTGCACTTTGACCTCAGGATGAACCGATCAAACCAGAGAAGAAATCGTTCAACAGTAACCCAATTTTCTCGACCAATACTAGACAGCTGCTAGGCATAGAGATGTCGCCTCACGAAACCTGAACAATGTTCTGTTGGGCTCTAACGGATTCGGAAAAATAGCACCTAGCAAAAAATTACAATAGGGCCGTATGATGCAGAAATAATCTACCACTTCATCCAGAAAATAACCAGACGCTGTTCCAAAATTTGCAATCTATAAAAGGGGTCATTGTTCACAGAAGAAGATTTATTGCTCTTTGTTCTGTAAATTACTGATTTTCGGGGCGCAGTGGACGAAGTGCTTGTCCTGCTTGCCACATTTCCTGGTTGCGCACGATTTCTAGCTCCTTCTCCAACTTGTCCCGATAATCAGGCTGTGAGTTAGTGTCAATAGATCGCTTGGCCTCATCTCCGCGAATCACACTTTGGTAGCATTCCTCCACGACCGGCTTGATCGCAGCATGGAACTTGGGCGCCCAGTCGAGCGCACCACGTTGAGCGGTCGTTGAGCAGTTTGCATACATCCAATCCATTCCACGCTGCGAAACCAGTGGATAGAGACTTTCGAGAGCTTCTTCGATGGTCTCGTTATAAGCTTCTGATGGGGAATGCCCGTGCTCACGGAGTACCTCATATTGAGCCAGGAAAGCCCCTTGAAGCATTCCCATCAAAACACTGCGTTCTCCGGTGAGATCACTGTGCACTTCTCGCTCAAAGGTAGTCTCAAAAAGATGTCCAGAACCAATAGCAAATGCCGTTGCAATGCAACGATCTCTCGCCTTGCCAGTGTA
>NYVT01000041.1:0-19112 GCA_002684675.1 Deltaproteobacteria bacterium | reverse complement strand
CCCCTCAACTTTGAAGAAATCGCAATGTTGGCTTTGCTGAACCCCAGCCAACTCCAGCAGAAGTCAAATTTCTCTCTCCAATCCACTCCAGAATAAACCGAGTGTCCTAACTACCTTGATAATTCCATCAACTCAGTTTGCCGGATTTGGTGGAATTTCACTCTGCTCGTTCACATCTGGTGTCATTGACTTGGAAAGTAACCAGAATACTTCCTTAGTCTCTCACCGAATCTAACTCACTGCTGGCCCACTAAGAGGGGTAAATTCATTTCAGGAATCCTTGATAGACAGTGCAACCGATGACTCTGCACATTCGGCAACATTGAGAGCGTGATCAATAAGTTCGCGAGCTTGGGCCTTAGAGCCTTTCAGAGCCTGTTGGACTCTTTGGGGTGTCAGATGTTCTACAAACTCTTTGAGTGTGATTTCCTCTGGCTTTTTACCAATCTCTTTTTGTAGTAGACGAAAGAGGTTGCGGGCACTGCTTTGTCCTTGATTGTAGGCTGCCACAGCAAGTACCCGCTGTACTTCGGGCCTTGGCTTCCAAACAGACTTGCCATAGCGCCATTTGGACTGCAGGTAGTGTCGGAACAGTAGTGTGGAAAGGAGAATGTTGGTCTCAATATGAAAGATATTTCCCGGTTCTCCAGCATAGTTTTCCTCTAGGGCTAGGACATAATGAGCATGAATCGGAGCATATGTAAGGGACAGAGATCTACCTTGCCGAAGTCGATTCAGTCTACGACGTATTTGTGAGGTCTTTGAAGCATAAGGCAGTTGTTCCTCCTTTAACCTCTTCTGCACTTCTGGTAGGAGTAAGCTGGCTGAACGGGTGGGAACTACCATCTTTGGAGGCAGACTGAGATTTTGTGGTAGTTGTACCTGGTATCCTAACTCTGTGAGAATCCCCTGCCATGTAGGATCAGCATAGCGTTGCTGCAAATGATGTAATGCAGCGTTCAGTCGANTTTGCTCCTCANTGTCTTCACGCAGTAATTCAATCTGCTTGATNGCGATGCCTGTTAATTGGCCAAGACCCCTTGCTCCACTNNCACTNACNGCCTTGTAGTCCAATCGAGANTCTTTGAAGAANAAACAGAAAATNGTTGGGTAAGATACTTCAAGAAAGAAAGCACTGGCTTGGATCGCGCTCAGCGTCCGNACTAGTGATAGCTCTGGGAATCCGTATTCGGACTGAGCAAGGAATCTCTGTAGATTTTCTTGAAACCAGTAGCTACTCAAAAAATAGTCGTATAGTTGGGTCTGGTTTCGTTGTCCTGGCAGAGCTTCTGTCCCCCAATGATAGTGCCAGCGTGCCAGCGATTCCTGAAGAAGCAAATAGTTCGCAAAGCGTTCAACCGNAGGTTTAGTTGGTTGGTCTANTAGTAATATCGGAGTGAAGGAACTTGACTGACGAGCCAGGTTCAATAAGCGCGTGGGAGTGTAGGCGGAAGGTTGCTGAAAGTGCTCAAGGGAAAGTGGTCGAGAAGGNCGCACAGGNGAGCCAAAATTCCCAGAAAAATATGGTTCGGGTAGTTGATATATTGGGAAATAGTCAAAGAGTTGACNTTTTTTAAGGGAGAGCAGCGATTGAGGCCAGAGCAGCATTACCAATGCACTGACCATCAGAATTCTTGACATCAACTGCTTCCCTAATTTTTAGAACAAGGACATCTGCTGCACCTCTCGTTTTGGAGCCTGCTGTCCCCAAGTAACAGATACAGTTTTGATTCCACTCCGGGAGTCATAGAGCAGCTCACCATGCTCCAAGGCGTAGAGATGAAGATCACGAGTTACCTCGACATCGACCTTACAATATTCGATGATTTTATCTAACTTATCTTCACGATACCACTTGAGCGCTTGTAATCCATCAGCTGATTTACCGGCNCCCAGTGTGGATCGGGCGAGTGACTCTAATTTTAGGCGGTGCCCAAGTAATTTTTTTAGTTCAGTCAGCATATCCAGGTTGGGCAAGCCAGCCAGTTCCGTNCGTAATCTTGTCCGCTGTTCCTGCTGGCCTGAACATTCACCGGCCAAGACGCGGTAGTCGAATTCNACGTGNTTGAAGCCCACGATCAAATCAGCCTTACGGCAGTGTTCCAATAGTTGTGGCCCTTGATANTCTAAGTATACATGGTGTTGTTCATCGAAGCTGTCCCAGATTACCCCGACAGACATTCCCATGTCTTCAATGTTGCTCCAGCCACCAACTTCCTCGGCTGCGCGCTTTGTTTCCAGGTCAAAATACAGGATCCGTTCCATCGTTCCCCAGTGCAGGAAAGACACAAATGATTGATTACTACGAATTGTTGCAAGTGGAGCCGACGGCTTCAACCGAGGAAGTTCGCAAGGCATTCCGATGGCTCGCAAAGCAANATCATCCGGATTTGCAGCAACACAAATCCGAGGCNAACCAGCGAGAAGCACAGCGCCGCTTCGTGCAACTAACTCAAGCCTACGAGACCTTGAGTCATTCAGCAAAACGTCAAGCCTATGACCTACGGTGGCGGAGAGCCACTGAGCAGGCACAACGCTCCCAAAGACACCAAAAAGCCTCCACAAACACAAGTTCTTCACAGAATCAGAANCGATCCTATGNGCGCCCAAGGGAGGATTTCACGGATTTTGCTGAAACGTCGCTGGAAGATTTACTGAAAGATGTGGAAGGATTGCTCAAACAATTCGGTGTTCAGCGAACTGATCCNTTGGAACTCCTGCTGGAGTGGGCTCGNCGGATCTATCACGAGGTGATAGAAGCCTGGCATGAAGAGAACTCCTCTGCTCATCNTACTTCAGGCACAGAGCAATCTNGGTCGGGTGGGGAAACTCGCAGACCCAAAGAAAAAAAANCTCAGGCCCATGATGATCCACGGGCAGATATCGAAGCCGAATTGGAACGTCTTAAGCGCTATCAGCGTACGAATCNCCAGCAGACNAGTCGTCAAACAGCAGAAACGGATGTTCATGATGAATTGGAGCGCCTCAAGCGCAAATACCGTCCCTGAAATNCCNTATGGAGAGATAGAATGTCCGCCAGCCTGACTGCTTCTCGAATTGCAGTCCTGATTCCTTGCCTTAACGAAGAAGTGACAATCAGCAAGGTAGTTCAGGATTTTCGAAAGGAATTGCCGCAAGCTACCATCTATGTCTTCGATAACAACAGCACAGATCGTACANCTGAGCTTGCTACAGTGGAAGGGGCGGTTGTTATTCCAGAGCGTAAGCGCGGCAAGGGCCATGTCATCGCCGCAATGTTCCGCAAGGTTGAGGCGGATTACTACGTGATGGTTGATGGAGACGACACATATTCTGCGGCGCANGTTCAGGCTTTGCTNCAGCCGCTACTGGATGGAGAAGCCGANATGACTGTGGCTACTCGCTTGAACGAGTATGAAGAAGAATCATTCCGCCCACTCCATGTCTTTGGCAATAATTTGGTTCGTAGTCTGGTCAACTGGATCTTTAGCAGTAATCTGGAAGACATCATGTCCGGTTACCGAGGTTTCAGTCNGGAACTGGTGCAGAATCTACCCGTATTGGCCAGTGGTTTTGAAGTNGAAACNGAAATGACNATTCGAGTGNTGGATTATGGGTACACAATTCAGGAAGTGACAGTACCCTACCGAGAACGCCCAGAAGGTTCGTTCTCTAAGCTGAATACTTTTCGAGATGGCTTTCGGGTGTTGTATCAGATCGCCAGTATCTCCAGATCCTACAANCCTATCTTGTTTTTTGGGGTACTAGCCTTATTTTTTGGTCTGATCGGTTTGATTGCAGGTGGAGAAGTGATTGTTGACTATGCGGTGGATGGCTATGTGAACAANGTTCCAACAGCGATTCTAGCTGTNGGTTGTATGCTCCTCTGTTTTGGTAGCATTGGCATTGGTGCGATCCTCGATACACTCAATGCCCGTTTCCGTGAAGTACTGCGTTTGTTACAGCGCAAATGAGCTAGTTTCTGGCGCACGTGTTGCTTAGAAGGTCCACGTGTATGCTAGGCGAAATCCGGTAGGATCGACCAAGGCGATAGGTCCAACAGGNAATTCATTTTGAACTCCTTGTGGCCGTGGTGCAGCAGGATTCCAGACTGAGCGAGAACCAATCAGAGCTCCAATCAAGCCACCAACAACGGTGCTGGTACCAATCGTACGGAACTGCTCACGACTGGTTCCTGGACGTAGAAAAGTGAACCAGCCCCCAAGCATCAGGCCTGTTCCAGCGCCATAGGCAACGTTGCCAACGAGATTACGACGCTCACTGTCAGCAATTTGCCGCTGTGCCAGCAAGTCAAAGCGTAAAGCACTTTCGGAGTCGTCAGAAAATGNGCCTTCATCGAGGTATTGTTCATCTTGCTGGACAGGCTCTTCAAAAGGGTCACCTTCTGGAATGGGCTCCGTCGCAAGAGGATCTTCCATGGTTGGCTCCAACTCAAAATCCTGCTGCAATAGCGGATCGTTGGCTGTATCCTGATAAGGATCATTGAAAAATGCCTCTTCNTCGGCAGACCGAAATTCACCAAATAGGTCTTGCTGGGCCATTGCTGACCGAGGATTGAACATAAGCAGCAGCAGGCAAAGCCAAATGGAAAGGTGTGAACGCATGCCGGATTCCTGAACAGCAGTGTTTGGAAGATGTTGCCTTGAAATGGATGCAAAACCCATTCACTCTCTGCACCAGACACAACCGGGTTCTGCTGGAAAACTCCAGCCTTTTGAAGAATATTGAGAACATGGATACGCTTATGCGACGTTTTTGGCCGGCGGTGCTGCTATTGATCTTCAGCCTTGGAACCCCAAAAATCCAGGCTCAGGAAACAGGTCCCCTGCTGATGCAACAGGAACTGGGTTATACTTTAGCTGGTACAGTGGCGGGTGTTGGACTGGGAGTTCTTGTCTGGTTCATGGATCCACTTAATCCAGATGTGACACTGCGCGATACCACAGTGGACGGACTAATTGTCGGTACACTCCTCGGTTCCATGTTCGGTTTTTATATACTGCAAAATGCATTGGTGGAACCCCGTACCAATTCACTGCCCAGTGGTCTTGAAGATCTGCTAGGACAATCAAAGAGAGATCAATTGCCCAGCCCGGTTGCCCACACTGGCCTGACCATTCCCATGACTTGGAAGTTTTAAGGAGGCCTCCCATGAGCAAGTGCACCCGAGTGATCGCAATCTTTTTGCTACTTGCCTGCCTGTCCCAGCCAGTTGCCTGGGCTCAGCAGGCTCAAGAAGGTCCTGGCATTGAAAACTTTTTGGATGGAGCAAATGGTGGCCGTGGCCCTGTAATGCAGTCAGTCTTCTGGAACACTCTATATGGTTCTCTCTGGGGAGCTGCGATCGGAGTTTCATATCATTTTCTCTCTGGAGCTGCATTTCGGGAATCGATTTCGGGAAGTATGACTATCGGGGGTTTGATGGGATATGGTCTTGGACTCTATCTAGTCATCAATGGCATCAGTTTTAACCAAAATCTGATGCCAGCGCTGCCAAAGCCAAATTTTGGCCCACCAACCGATACTCAGACTCAAGTACAGAACGAAGACCCCATAGATCCCTTAGCTTTTTGGGCGGCTCCTTCAGAAGACGGCCAATCATGGCATGCTGGTCTACAATTGCGTTTCTGAAAGGCTTACGCTGAGTTCCAATGACCGGATCACGTGTCCGAGCGCTACTATTGGCCCACTGGCAAGAATTCTTGCTGTTACTACTACTGGGTCCCCTTGCCTTGTATTTTGCTCTCTCCAACTCCACCTCTGAATCACTACCATTGCTGCCCTTGCCGGAGAGTCAGGTGCTACAGTTGGAGCAGATTACTCTGCGGGATTATCAAAAAGACTTCAAACGTTGGACCTTAACAGGTCTTCGAGCTTTGATGGCTGAGGATAGTTCGATCATGAATGTGGAGCAACCTCGATTGCGCCTGCATCCTAATCCTGAAACAATACCATTCACAGACACGCTAGTACGTGCTGACGAAGCATTGATCGACTGGCGTCGGCAGTTGGTAGAAATTCGTGGTGAGGTCGAGGTGGAACGCGATAGCAAATTATATTTGCAGGCAGAGCGTGCTATATACGATTTGCAGACAGAAGTACTGCGGATGCCAGGAGCAGTACAAATGACCTGGCAGGATAGCGATGTCGATGGTTCAGATTTGCGCTACGAACTGAAGACTGGATTGGTCGAACTCCGTGGTGTGCATTATCAGCGTTGATTGATTTTCCAGTTTCAGTATGAGTTTGAAGCAGGAAGAGAGGCTTTTTCGTAATTCTGGAATGCAGGCTAAAGAAGGTGATGAGTGATTTTTACAGTTCACAGGAACTTGGACAGCTAGCACAACGGGGAGTCCAGATTCTGTTACCGGAGCAAACTGCGATCCGTCGGGATGTGAATCTTCAGCAATTAGAGTCGGGGGCTGTGCTACATCCAGGTACTCGTTTACAGGGTCAGTCCACTCGAGTACGGACAGGAGCTGAGATCGGCCCTGGAGGCTTTGTGGTNTTGGANGATAGTGTGATTGGCCCNGGNGCAACANTTGGTGCTCAAGGACCNGTTTCNTTGAGGCAAAGCTGGGTCGGNCCTCAAACGATACTNGGCATGGGTGTCGCNGAAGAAGCTGTTTTTCTTGGAAGAGAACACNCTGGAGCACCTCCAACCNCAGGTGTAGGATTTCGGATTCGCAAGGGAAGTCTCTACGAAGAAGGTGCTTGTTCGGGTCAACATACTGACACTAAGATGACCCTGCTTATGCCGTGGGTGACGCTGGGGAGCAACATCAACTTCTGTGATGTNCTGCTCGCTGGAGGAACCGGTGATCTACCAGGTCAATTCAGTGAGGTTGGTAGTGGGACAATCCATTTCAACTTTACCATTCNAGGTGACAAGGCAACGGCCTCCNTACTGGGAAATGTCTGTGAAGGCGTTTTCCTGCGTTCAGAGCGTCTTTTTNTCGGAGGAAATTGTAGTTTGTTGGGTCCACTATTAGCGGAGTTTGGAGCCTTTTCAGCAGCAGGAGTGCGTCTTCCTAGACAGTTAGCTTCTGGCCTGAACCTGGGTACTGCTCATTTGTCTGGACACAAGAACTATGATCCTCGTTGTTTCCCAAATTTACGTTGGATTGTGTCAACTCAACTGCAATTCTTTGGNGAATTGGTTGCTCTTTTTCATTGGTACGATCAAGTTCGCGTTCGGATAGCAATAGATACTTTTGTAGAGAGCCTCTATCGCCAAGGCCAGTACATNGTGCAACGNAACCTGGAAGAACGGATTGCACAACTGCAGCTGCTGACAGAACTGGTAGCGGAGAATCAATCACACAGTGAGCGGGTTTTGCCAGAAACTAAGCTAAAAGATCAGCGTGCTTGGTTACAGGGTTGGGCTCAACGAAAAGAGCAATTACAAAGCTACGCTTCCATCCCAAATTTGGCACCTGAGATTTTGCTCCGAGAGTTGGTAGATGCTGAAGGAACCTACACGAGAAGAATTCAGCAACTATCCCCAGCAACTGTAGAGGTAGGACAGCAATGGCTTGAGGGCATCACAAAACCATTTTTTGAAGGAGAACTGGGATGAAACATCCAGCAAGCAAGTGGCTCTTGGCCACTGGNGCATTGTTTGGAACTCTTGCTGTCCTAAGTGGNTCGATGGGATCTCACCTGCTGCGCACTCAATTAGAGGAATTCAACAGCACTGCGAATTTTACATTGGCCTCAAACTATCTTTTCTACCACGCAGGAGGCTTGCTCTTCGCAGGCTTGCTCTTGGAGCGTTTGGAACGTCGAGGATTTTTGTACATGGGAATCTTTTTNATAGTGGGTAGCTTTCTTTTCTGTGGAAGCCTTTTTACCTACAGCTTAACAGGTTTGCGTGGGGTGACCGCTATGGCTCCAATTGGTGGAGTGAACTTGATTCTTGGATGGATGACAATGGTAGTGACCTGCGTACGTCTACCTTCTTCCAAAAAACACTAAATGGAGGATGCCTATGCACCTGCACTGGCTCTCCAGAATTCTGCTACAAAAAAGCCAGATTATAAATATTGCTTAGCTGCTGGTTGGATTGTCTTTTCTTCCACACACAAGCCTATCGACTGCTCAGGAACTTTGCTGGAAACTGTACAAGGGGAGTCCGCTGGCGTTGGAAGGCTTGATTTCTTTGAAAGAGATCCTTCAACAGTTGGTTCAAGAATATGCTGAGTCTCCACCAACACCGTGCAGTTATGCTGAGATTCCTGAAAAGCTAATCGATGGTCGTCGTGAAACTGTCCGTCTAGAATTGCTATTCGAATTGCTCCTGCGTGAGCAAGGCTTGACGGTGATTCGTAAGCAACGTGAAGGGCTCATTCTACCTGACCGGCAGGTCTGGCGAGAACGCCCCTTCCGAAAAAAATTCCGAGCCCCATTCCATTGTCAGAACTGCTTGTTGACTTGGCAGATCGGGGAAAAGCTCCCCTGCGCTATGATGGTGAATCCCTACCGCCAACCCTCAAGATTAGAGAAATCTTCGACTTGATTTAGTAGCCCAGGCCTTTGAACAGCTGACTTCTCGTTATAATGCCGAAAAGAGCAACGATGAGGACACATATCTGATTATTTGGCAGGCGCGTGAGCCAGAGGACCTGCTAGCGATTTCTCTTGCACTTGCTTCAGCTGATGCCATAGCGGATTTTTTGGAGCAACTTTCCTAGTACCCGTACTTCAGTAACTTTCAACATCACGAGTCCTTGATTTCTGTTGTTGAAAGGCCGGCTTTGTGAACTGAGGCATCTTGAACAGTTGGTACAGAAATTTTGCTAGGCCTAGCAAGTGAAGGAAGAGCCTATTGAAGCAAATGTGAGAAGCGTTACAATAAAACCTTTGGTTGCCAGAGAAGAAATTCCAGAACCAGAACAGCTGCCAACTACTGCAGCGACGGTACTGGAATGGCTCTCTGACGATGTGCTCAAGCAATAGCTGGAGAGTCTCCGTTCTGGGCTAGCTGTGTTGCAGGAAGTCGATATGTTTTTTTGTGAGGCAGTCCAACACCCAATTTCGCTCTGGATAAAAGTGCCAGCTGACGGCATTGCCGTTGCTAAGTACCACCCTTGAAAAACTTAAGCAGACTACTGCAAAATAAATGGCTGGAAAGCCCTCGGTGCCACAGGTGGCAGTCTTCAAAATGCTGATAAGACCGAAACAGAAATTCAGGCGTTTTACGCTACGCTGCTTATATGCGGGTTCTCAGACGATCACAGTAGATAGACAGCAGATTACGTTACCCAGCACGGAAGACCAACTGCAGGCGTTTTTTTAGCAAAACCCTGATTTCGCAGAGACTTAACCCCAACCGTTGATCTTGCTGGATCACCAGAACAATGCCTTACTGATTCGAGGAACTGAAGCACAGCTAAAGCTGGTGGAAAAACCGGTAGTGTTATGGGATCAGCTGATCCCATAGATTCGTATCGAAGCACATATTTTTGAAATTACAGAGGAGATTTTTCGGGAACTAGGGTTATGCTGGTGAGGCACTGGTATCTCCTACGCGCTATTTGGGGTACGCGCTTTGGAAGCTCTAGACTTTGGCCTGAGTTGGACAGCTGGCCCTTTTGATACCAGTTGTGATGTCTGCATTGACACGATGCTGCGCATGCTATAAGAGCAGAGAGAAGGTCGGGTGCTCTCAAGTTTCGTCGTGGTGCCCCCTGAATTTTCTTTAGGCTGAGATGGGCAGCGGCTCACTGCTGAGTATTCTCTTGGTAAGTAGTACTAACGCAAAATTATAGCAGATTCAGACTAGTGGAATATTAATGGTTACACCACGTTGGATTGAACCCGTGACTCTAGTCAGGATGGTCTGGTGCAGGTCAGTATTCACGCAGAAACAATCACAATGCTGTAGGACAATGCGATTGATGGTATTCACCAGCAATAGCCAGAGAGGCAGAAGTTTCTTGATGGTCTTTAATGGTCAACACATTTTGATGGGAGGCATGATTCGCCAGCCGAGCTCTAACCTTNCGCAGGGAGTNCCTTTGTCTCAGGATCTGCCGTTGCTAGGCCCACTCTTTGGACTGAGGGATGGTCAACAAGTGTTTGATCATGTGCTGGTCTTTGTCATTCTTACACTTCTGGACGATGTAGCTNTTTTGAGCCTACCCAGCTTGCCAGAGTTGATACTNGAATGAGCNAGTGAATTGCTGGAACTCTGAGATTTCTGAAGCGTACTGAGAAATTCAGATATTGCAGCAGATGCCTTGGCTAGGGTATGAATGATAGAACTTTTTCGTAACCAAGAACTCCTCTTGCACAATCATCCATGNCTGAGCAACTCTTCGATTCTGAAGTCTATCTAGCCCGCAAGCGTCGAGAGCGAATCTTGAGCTGGGGTTCNATGATTCTTGGGTCACTGATCTTATTGGATAGTGGAGCCCCCATCCCTTTCCCCTTGGTTGGTCTCCCCTCNATTCTGGTTGGTGGATCCTTGTTCGGCTTTGGGTACTACCAATATGGCATCTATCGTCAGTTACCATTGCATGAGGCTGTCCAATTAGCACGTAGTCAAAGCGGAGAGTTGAGCCGAACCGATTTATTTCTTCAGTTGCGTCTGACTGCCAAGCAAACCGACGAAATCTTGCACGAATTAGTAAGCGCAGGACTGCTGGAACCAGTCAGTCCTGACCTGCCAGCTGAACAGGAGATGCGCTACCGGTTACTCAAGTAAGATGCTTCCAAAACTATCCACTCCTTGGCTTTGGCGCAATCCGTTGCTCCGTGCCGCTCTGACCGCTCTTGCGTTTGTCTATGAAGCTCTGCTGTTGCTGCGTCTATGGATGTATCNGAATGGATTGATCACAACCTTTCGTCCTCCTGTGCCAGTGATTGCTGTAGGAAATCTGACAGTAGGNGGTGCTGGCAAGACTCCAGTCATCGAAATGCTCATGCGTTCCCTGCAACAGCAAAGAAGNATTGTGATTCTCAGTCGGGGTTATGGAAGGCATTCCAAAGCGACCCTCCAACGTTTCTGTTCAGCGGATGCCCCCTGGCTACTGAGCCCAAAANTGTTAGGTGATGAACCGACCTGGCTGGCTCAACACCATCCCGAGGTGCCAGTCTATGTNGGATCTTCCCGAATTCGTAATGCGCGTTGGGCTTTGCTCTGTGATCAACCTGATCTGATTCTGTTGGATGATGCCTATCAACATCTGGCTGTAGCAAGGGATCTCAACCTACTGCTGATTGATGCAGAGCGAGGCCTCGGCAATCGCCANCTTCTTCCATTGGGTGAGTTGCGTGAGCCTGAGCATCACTGGAATCGAGCTGATGCGATCATGCTGACCAAAGCCAACCTGGGTTTCTCTGATGCTTGGATGCATCTGTTGCGGCAGGAACTCAAGGTGGATCGACCAATCTTCCGCTGTGACTATCTACCTGTCCGCTTACGAAGATTGGATGGTCAGGAAGTGGAAGATGTCAAANCACTGGCTAAGGAAGCTGTTTTTGCCAATTGTGGCATNGCCCAACCCGAAGGCTTCGCTCAAGTACTGCGACCTCTCTGTCAAGGTTTGGAAGACCTTTCGAACTGGCCTGACCATCATTCTTATACTGGTGAAGATGTTCAGCGTTTGCAGTGGCTTTGGCGTAAAAGCTGTGCNCAGCGTTGGGTGACAACAGAGAAGGATGCAGTCAAACTAGCTGCCTTTGCAGAGTTGGCCGAAATCGTTTGGATTTTAGAGATGGAGGTGATACCAGAGCCATCTTGGCATCAGTTCTTTAGTGGCTTTTTGCAATGTCATCCGTTAAAGTAATGTTTTTATAACTCTAATCCGGAGTAGATGCTGATGGCGCTTTTACAGGTTCATGAATTCCCAGATCCAATCCTGCAGCAGTATGCCATGCCAGTCACGATTTTTGATGATAAATTGCGCCAACTTGCTGCGGACATGTTGGAGACCATGTACGAAGAAAGAGGGATNGGCTTGGCTGCNAACCAAGTAGCAGTCCTCAAACAAATTGTCGTGGTCGANGTGATGGCAGGAGATGAAGACCACGGNCAGCGAGAGCCTCAAGTATTGGTCAATCCAAAGATCGTAGCTGCTAGCGGAGAGACAGCAATCGAGGAAGGCTGCCTGAGTGTCCCAGAATTNCGTGCAGAAGTCCCCCGAGCTGAGAAAATCACAGTTGAATACCAAGATCTGGAGGGGCGCCTGCAAACGCTGGAGGCAGANGGACTATTGGCCATCTGCCTNCAGCATGAGNTTGATCATCTACGTGGGCGCCTGTTTATCGATTACCTCCCGCCACTCAAGCAACGAATGGTGAAGAAGCGGCTCGCAAAATTGGCACGGANGCCTGCATGATTCGATGTTTCGNTCTGCTTTGCTGCAGTTTGCTTCTGGTTGGATCGCTGCAGGCACGCACATTCAGTTACCAGCAGGCAACAGTGATCACCCAGAAGGGTGTGAAAATTCCTGTTGAAGTCTCCGACACTNCAGCCAAACGNCAACAAGGCTTGAGTGATCGCCCCCGGCTCAAACCAGGATGGGGCATGCTGTTTGTGTTTGAGCGCTCAGGACGCCATGGNTTCTGGATGAAAGATATGAACTTCCCAATCGATATTCTCTGGCTACGCAATAGCCGNGTAGTTTATGTGGCAGAGAATGTACGTCCACCNTCTTCTGGTGAAACACCCGTGACTATCACTCCAGACAAGTCGGCTAATCTAGTTCTGGAACTGGACGCAGGACAAGTTCGTGCGCTCGGCCTTGCTGTTGGCAGTACCCTTGCCTATCGCTGGTGAGGCGATGAAGCCTTCCCTATGAGCAAAGATTCCTTGACGGTTGTTCGCAGCAACGGTGATCGNGAACCGTTTCTGCGTGGCATTATGACACGCACCCTGACAGAGCAGGGCGTGTCCTTCGAAAAAGCCTACCTCATTACCAAAGAAGTCAAGAAGAAGCTGAACCGACGTCGACAGATCACTTCGACAGATCTGGGGTTGCTGCTGGAAAAATATCTGGAGCAAAAGCATCCTCATCTTCAGCGTAATCCTGTTAAATCAGAGCTTCCTCAACTCTGGGTACATCGTGGTGAGAGTCGTTATCCTTTTTCAAAAGGAATGCTTAGCCAGTCGATCACTTCTGCAGGGATTTCGCCAGGCAANGCCTACCTGATTTCCCGCCAGATTGAGCAGGATCTGATTCTGTTGGGCAACTTGGAGATCAAGTCGGAGGAACTGATCCAGTTGGTGCAGCAGCAAATACAAGCCCAGTTTAATCCTGACATTGCCCGTACTTATGAAGTTGCCAGCCAGATCAATGATCTGCCACATCCTGTAATTCTCTANGTNGCTGGTGCTCCAGGAACGGGAAAATCAACATTGGCTCAGGCNCTTGCCAGCCGTCTNGGCATTCTCAATGTNGTGGGTACGGACAGTATCCGCGAAGTGATGCGCCTTTCCTTCAGTAAAGAGATTGTGCCAACGCTTCATGTTTCTTCGTTCGAAGCAGGTAGTCAGTTGGTTTTTGATGAGAAGAAAGCCTCACAAGAAAGAACGATTGCAGGGTTCGTTTTGCAGTCCCAGCAGGTCTGTGTGGGAATACGCGCGATGGTGCGTAGAGCGATTGCTGAAGGTACAAATTTACTGATTGAAGGAGTTCATTTGCTACCGTTTCTGGTCAGGATCCCGGAGTTTGAGGATCGCGCCTACCACATCCCGCTACTGCTTCGACTTCAGGAAGGAGAAGATCATATGAATCGTTTCCGAATCCGAGGCAAGTTGCAGCAGCGTCGAGCAGAACAACACTACCTCAAACACTTTGAGGAAATTCGTACCGTTCACGAATACTACCACCAGCAGTCCCAGCAGTTTGACTTAGATCAGGTTGATAACGTGGAACTGGACCAGACAATCCAACAGTCGCTGCAAATTGTTCTCAGTAACCTGCAGGAACAACTCGCCAACTAATTTTTTCCCTTTCGTGCAGACAATCTTGTGAGTTCAGTGGCCTCTGGCCTTCCTCTAACAAGAGAACGACAGGCATTAGCAATCTGGGTTATCTAGGCTGCTCGCTTCGTCATAACGTTTCCGATGATCAGTGTCGGTATCTGGTTTGTATACATTCCTTGTAAGGTTACCTCGCTTCATCTGACCCTACTGGATTTCAGTAAGTTGCTGATCTGCTTCGCCATCAGTTCAATTACCTCGACACAATTTGAAGGACGTCGACTGATTCCTCGTTTTGGAGTAGGGCTATTGACAGTTGTAGCGATATTTCGCTTTTCTTCTTGCCTTGCGCTGGCTGTCCTTGCTTCTGCTTATGTTACTGTGCTGTTGGCAATTATCCCATGTGGTTTCTTCTTCAACTTTGTTGCTCCTTCTGCCACCGCAGAAACTTTTCGGATGGAGAAGTTGACTGGCTGCTTTCTGATGCTGATGCACAGCGCCTCCTTCTCTATCGGATCACTAGTCGGGTCGCTAGTTGGTGGAGCCCTAGTATAGTTGGAAGTTCCAGTTCACTGGGTCTCTCCCGTGACAGCTGGTATTGGAATGCTTGTGGGCTTGTTACTCTGGAAGATTTGTTTGCAGTGAGAGTGTCCAACTCGTACACAGGCGCCTCCATTGCGACTGCCAGATCGGCTGGTCCCGGGACTCGGTGTTCTTGGTACTCTCAGTCTGAGCACGATTGGCATTGTCCTAGATTGGTCTGCGCTTTAGTTAACGTGGGACATGTTCGTATCCATGGCTTACAGAGGGGTGATTGTTTTTGCATTCAGCCTGGGTGAGATTGCAGCACGATTACGCGGAGAATCATGGATTCGGCGTTTTGGAGAAATGTGTATTGGAAGTAATGTGATGATTTTGGGAGGAGTGGTCTTACTTCCCGTTGTGCTCTCTCAAAATCCTACGCTGATCTTAGTGGTTGTTCTCTTTTTTGGCTTTGTCAGCGCTAACTTTTTCCCCACTGCGATGCGTAATGCTGCTGAGGTTGACCTTGAAAAAGCTGGGGTTAACATTGTAGATGTCAACATCTTGTCAATGGCAGGAATGCTCCTCGGTCCTCCATTGGTTGGCTACATTGCCGAACATTATTCAATCACACATACGATGGTGGTGCTAGCCATCATTTGGTTGTAACGGAGTGGGTATGTATTTCCTGCTGATAGCTAAACAGCAGCGAGCCCAGCATATTTCACTTGCCTGACTTAGGTCATCCAAAACGCAAGAAACTTTGTCGTTTTTTGAGTGGATTCTAACCTGCCCTGTCTTCTTCCTCTTACAAATTCACTACTTGTGATCACTTGCTTGATTTTTAGGCTGGTTGCTCAAATTATAGGCGACTGAAATTCTCTTCAATTTAAATTACTGGCTAAAAATCAATTAAATTCAGTGTTTTCTGGAAAGAAAATTCAAGGTCTTGTTCATGCTATTGGAACGGGTTGGCTATTTTATTTCAGATTTTTTTACTCGTTCGCTGTGGGAGGCTTATGAGAACGATCCTAATTTTTTTGGGAATGCTTGCGGTTGTGCCGATAGCAGAGGCAGTAGATCCTGCACTTAATACAGGGAATACCGCATGGATTCTGACATCGACAGCGCTAGTGTTGTTCATGACACTACCAGGGTTAGCCCTTTTCTATGGAGGCTTGGTCCAGACTAGAAATGTCCTCTCTATCCTAATGCAATGCTTTGCCATCACAGGCCTAGTCACTGTCCTCTGGATACTGGGAGTATACAGTCTGGTATTCGGAGAAGGAAACGCATGGATTGGTGGGCTAGGTAAATTCCTTTTTGCAGGTGTCGGTGAGGCAGAGATGACTGGTGATATTCCAGAAACGGTTTTCTCAGCTTTTCAGATGACGTTTGCCATCATCACCCCAGCACTGATCATTGGAGCTTTTGCTGAACGTATTCGCTTTAGCGCAGTGCTAGTATTCAGTGGTGCCTGGCTAGTACTCGTTTATGCTCCAATAGCCCACTGGGTCTGGGGAGGAGGCTGGTTGGGCAGTATGGGACTGCTGGATTTTGCTGGTGGGACCGTGGTTCATATCACGGCTGGAGTCGCTGCGCTGGTGTTTGCGCTCGTACTGGGACCTCGAAGAGGCTTCCCAAAGACTCCAATGATGCCACACAACATGACAATGACGGTGACTGGAGCCGGTATGTTGTGGGTGGGCTGGTTTGGCTTCAATGCAGGAAGCGCACTGGCAGCTGATGGTAACGCAGGTATGGCTTTGTTGGTCACTCATATCTCTGCAGCAACGGGTGCGTTGACTTGGATGGCGATGGAATGGATTCGTTACGGAAAACCAGGTGTGCTCGGAACGGTCACAGGTATGGTCGCTGGTNTGGGCACGATCACTCCGGCTTCTGGATACGTCGGTCCTGCTGGAGCCTTGGTGATTGGCCTGCTTGCTGGATTTGTGTGTTTCAACGCGACTAATTTCATCAAGCGTAAACTCGAGATCGATGACTCTCTCGATGTGTTTCCTGTACACGGTGTTGGTGGTATACTCGGAACTCTAATGGCAGGGATCTTCGCATCCACAGAGCTAGGAGTCTTCAGCGGACAAGGCTTTGCAGCAAATATCAACAGTATTGGTGAGCAACTATCTGTACAGTTTATTGGTGTGCTGGCAACTGTTGTGTTTACAGCAGTAGTGACTTGGATTCTGCTCAAGCTGACAGATGCATTGGTCGGGCTACGGCAGGATGAAAATTCAGAGGTAGATGGTCTGGATATCAGTTCTCATGAAGAGCGAGGCTACAACTTTACCAACTGAGTTACTACTATCTTGGGCTTAACCAAGCACTTCTTTCTCGCCGTCTTCAATGCTCTCTGGATTCAGTGGCAGAAACAGTGTGAAGGTTGATCCTTTTTCAGTTTGGCTGCGAACCTCAACACGTCCCTTGAGCAGGTGGGTAGTTAATCGTACCAGCGCCAGCCCCAATCCTGTGCCGGCATAACTGCGAGTTACAGAACTGTCAACCTGCTGGAAAGCCTTGAAAATCTTCTCCAAGTGATCAGCAGCAATGCCAACTCCAGTATCGTGCACAGCAAGTTGGAACCAGTCCCCGTGACGGCCGAGTGTAACACTGATTACACCACCTTCAGGCGTAAACTTGATGGCGTTGCCCAACAGGTTGATCAGCATCTGCCTTAACTTGTCCCGATCCAGGCGACAGGTGAATACATGACCCTGAGCAACTAGTTGACTCTTCAGGTGCTTACGGTGCATTAGTGGTTCTAGCAGGTTGAGTACTTCTTCAGCGACCTCTCTCGGAGCAAACTCAGTGAAGTGCAGTTGCATCTTCCCCGCTTCCATACGTGATAAATCGAGCAAAGAGTTGATCATGTCCAGCAACTGTTGGCCGCTGTCTCGAATACGACTTAGTCGATCTTGCTGATAGTTGGAGAGAGCGGCCTCGTCATCATCCAGCAGGGCATCGGCAAAGCCAATGATGGCGTTGAGTGGCGTGCGCAATTCATGAGACATGTTCGTCAAGAATTCACTCTTGGTCTGGGAAGCTCTCTCTAACTCAGCGAAGGAATTACGCAACTGTTGAGTCCGTTGCTGAATGGCAATTAGCATCTCTCGAAATTCCTCGGCCAATTCCCCAATCTCGTCTTGTGTCGAAATCTCGATCTGTCCATCAAAATTCTCATCTTTGACCCGCCGGACAGCGTCACGCAATTCCTGTAGTGAGCGAGCAATCTGTTCTCCGAGCAACCGGGAGAGAATCCAGCCTATCAGGAAAACGGCCAGCGCAATGAAGAGGATGCGAATGTTGAGATCAATTACCTCATTGCGAATCTGCAGGGTGTTCTGCCGTGAGAAATTTGACTGCCAGCGAACAATGGTGGCGATAGCGTCTTCAATGTTCAACTGTAGCGGCAGGATTTGATTGACCATCATGTCGTTGGCCAGAAGCCAATCACTATCCCNCCGATCNGTCAGGTTTTTGATGTTGGCAAGGGAGCGGAANGTCAGGGCCTCAACCTGTTGTTGTAGCTCATTCAGGTTGCGAATCAGTAGGCGAATATCGTAGAAGGTTCGGGCTTCAACTTGCCGTTCGTCTTGCCAGAGGCGTGATGTTTTGTAGAGACGGTCAAGCTCCAGCAGGGCAGGCTCAATTTCCTTATCCCAGGCATTCATTCGTCCTTCACGAAAGATACTATTGCCTGAGAGCAGCCACTCCCTTTGCGAGGAAACGGCATGGTGCATTCCGTTGTTGAGCCTAAACCAGGCTTCAGTCACAGGTGGAATCTGTGAACTGTCTTCTACCAACTCGCCCTGTTGCTGCGAAAGCAGATAGATCAGGATGTAGCCGAGCAGAGAAAGAACAGAACTGAGATAAAAGACGACCAGAATTTTATTGCGGATGCTGCCGGTCATGCCTCCCTGGGGAATGGAGATTGGGAAAAAAGGACCTGAAGGCCCGTCCCTTGCTGGTATACGCCTTGAATGCGGAATCCTGCCTATCTCACTGCAATCGTCTGATTCGGAGCATTTTCATGAGTGGAATCTATAGTCTGGTCAAGGCCGCCGGCGCTGTGGAGCGCAAGATGGATACGGTGTCCAACAACCTGGCCAACGTCAATACTACCGGTTTTAAAGAAGACCAACCGAGTTTCCGTGAGGTGCTTTCCAAAGCGCAGCAGGTGCTGCCGGAATCTGAAGAAGAGCGATTCCTGTCCCATGAATACTTAGATCAGTATGTGGGCATGGAGAAATCTGCCGTGACCGTAGATGAAATTGGAAAAAATTTCTCGCCTGGACCCATGCAGCAAACAGACAATGCCTTGGACCTGGCCATCAACAATGAAGGTTTTTTCACAATCGACACGCCTTTTGGACAACGCTTTACCCGTAATGGAAACTTCCAGTTGAACAGTGAGGGCACGATCGTTACCTCAGACAACTACCCTGTGCTAGGTGAGAACGGTCCTATTCAGGTGAAGGGTCAAGAAATTTTTGTAGATTATCAAGGTCGAGTACAGGTGGATGGGCAGCTTGCCGACCGTCTACTGACCGTCCGCTTCCGTAATCAGGACAACCTGCAGAAGCTGGGCAACTCTTTCTTCGCACCGATCAGCAGTGACGATGTGCCGATTCCTTCCGAGGAA
>NYVT01000040.1:0-33473 GCA_002684675.1 Deltaproteobacteria bacterium | reverse complement strand
AGTTGCCAGCACAATCAAAAACAGCAACATCGGGTCAGCTAAGGCCCATAGACCGGAGAAGATGGCTTCCAATATTATCCGTACCAAAGATTTGTTAACAAACCGCGTGGGAAGCGGACCTCAAAGACCAGATCGAAGAGAAAGAAAACAAATGTTGGAAGAAGCAGGGTAACCAAGAATAAAGCCCCCAATCTGCGCTCACCCCAACTGAAGGAGAGCAACCCACCAAAGCATCCAAGAGCAATAAAGAAATCTAGATGGGTCAAAATAACAAAAATGATCATCAACGTTAAGGAAATGAAAACTGAAGGAGGAATAGCTGCCCGGTTGTGTTGAATATTTTCAAAGGGAAGCAGGCATGCAAGTCCAATCAGAAAAATAAGGATTAACTGTGGAAAATCAGATGGTTGAATTCCCCTCTTGAGGATCTCTGGGACTCGATCAAATTGAGTAGTGAAATAAAAAGCAACTAGACAAAACAAGATGATCAATCCGGGGATCAACCATCGACTGGTATTGGGTAAGCTAGTGTCTGAACCGTTGGATTGAATAGTCATCGTAGAGAGCCAACGAGGGAGGATGTACCCCAAAGAAATGGGGTACAAAGAAAGAAATTATTGAATAAAACCCAATTCGGTAAGGGCATCTTTCATATCGGTAACCATCGTCTGTAACTGGTTACCCCATACATCCGATCCGGCTACTGATGTGGCGTCCAGGCCCACAGAGGTTAAGAAACCTTGATATACACCGTGCTTCATGGCTTTGACCAGGGAATCTTCAATCTTCTTAGCAACATCATCTGGGACATTCTTGTGGACGACAAACCCCCTGACTGTTGAAAAGCTAACAGGGATGCCCAACTCTTTGGCAGTAGAGACATCTGAAATAGCAGACATTCTCTCGTCAGCAAGAACAACGATCGGGCAGATATCTCCTGCTTCGATTTGGGCTCCAGCTTCTGCAAGATTTAAAACACCAACATCGACTGCACCTGCCACCAATTGGGTAGCCAATTCACCACCACCATCAAAGGGTACAATTTTTGGGGTAGCTAAGTTCCCACGCTTTGTAAACATGAATGCGGAAACGTCATCAATATTGCCCAGGTGTGTAGTGCCATAAATCAAAGGTGAATCCTTTTGGGCATTTACGAAACTCTGAGCATCGTCATAGACCCCACAGCGTACCATCAAAATTTGGGGATCATCTGTTCCTCTGGCGATTGGGCGGACATCATCCAGTGTCATCTTGGTTTTGTTTTTTGCCAGTTCAGCGGCGTGTCCAATAGTAAAGGTTAAAATGGAATAGCCATCAGCTGGCTGTTTCAAATAGTAATCCATTGCCACAGAGCCGCCACCGCCCCGTTTATTAACAACGACCATGTCTTGGCCCAACACCCTGCGCGCGCGAAGCATCATCATCCGAGCTGTAACGTCAGTCCCCCCACCCGCTCCCGCATGGGTGATTACCTCCACAGTTTTGTTTGGATAGTCACTAGCACTCACTAGTGTGCCCCCGAGCAGCATCATTGCTGCCAACGCTGTCGTGAATAGTTTCTTCATGGTTTCTCCTTTGAGAGTGGTAAAGAGCGACGAAAAGTATTTGGTATTCCAAATTTTGTCTAGTAAAAAATATTCATCAAAAATTTAAACCAAATACCAAATTTTGAGTATGTTTTAAAAATCTATCCTAAGATGAGTGTTGACTAACTTTTTTAAATCAATTAATACGCACCTCGACATAAGTCGAAATTGGTTAAATCATTGACGGTTTTCTTAATTCAAATTTGGAGTGAAAATGAGTTCTTTTTTTAACAAGACCCTTTTCAAATTTTTCAGAGTTGGGGCCATTGGGAGCTTTGCTGTGATTGCTAGTGCGACACTAGCACTGGCTGATTTTGATTGGAAAAGATTTTCTGGGCAATCTATCACAGTAATGATGCCTGAACATCCTGTTACTGATGGCGTCCGAGCTGTATTAGACAATTTTGAATCTGACACGGGCATTGACGTTAAATTACAGACTATGGCGGAGGATCTCTATTTTGACCGGATGGAGGTAGCCTTACGCGGTTCAGGTGGTAATTCCCAGATGGATGTCTACTTCTTACCAATGGATTCAACAGCTTACACCCAGCACACAAATGGACTTGTTCACTCGCTTCAGGGTTACCTTGACAGCAAAGATCACACTGCACCTGATTATGATTTGGCAGATATACCAGAGGGATTTTTGGATGCTACAAAGTACATGGTCGGTGGCAAATGGCAGTACCATGGGATTCCAGCCTCCTTTGAGACATATATCCTGTTCGCCAATTTGGATTATGTGAATCAGTATCTTGATGGGAAGATGCCGGAATCCATGCCTGAATTGCTGGCTGCATCACGTAAAGTCAAGGAAGCCAGTGGGGGAACTGTTTCTGGAGCTGTGATGCGAGGGATTCGCTCTGACACGTTGATTGATACAATTACAGGGATAGTCAACAATTCTGTTGGATCAGCTGATCGTTCTGCACCTTATAACGTTTGGTTTACTGGAGACTGGTCAAAGCCAAGGATGAATGATCCAGACATCTTACGAGGCTTAACGAATTATGCTGAATTGATGAAAGCAGGGCCAATCAACATTCAATCCATGGATTGGCCAGATGCGTCACAACATTTCATGGCAGGAGGAGCTGCGTTCTTCATTGATGCAAGCTTATTTGCACCTGGATTTGAAAATCCAGAAGATAGCCCGATTGCAGGAAAAATTGGTTACTCAGTGATACCTATTGATAATAAAGAGGGGAAACCTTACACGGCTCATTGGCAGTGGGGTTTTGGAATTCCCAAAAATGCTAGCAATGCAGATGCTGGATGGTATTTCATTCAATATATGACCAATAGTCAAAACGCCTCAGCGATCGGCAAGCTTCATGGTGGAGCACCTCGTTTGTCAACTTGGAAAGATTCTGATTATTCAGCAAGCTTCCCAAAAAGTTACGTAGAAGCGGTATTTGCTGCAATGCCGAATTCACAAACTTCAGTGGTTCAAAGATCTGGTTGGAGTGAATTCGCTTTGCGAATTGTTGATGTAATTCAAGCTATTTACGGTGGTGAAAGTCCTGCTTCAGCTGGAGCTGCTGCGCAGGCGGACTTCGTAAAAATGGCTTCAAAATAATTTATTTTGCCTGGTAGTTGTCTGCTGCCAGGCTAAAAAAATCCCCCTAGAAAGTTCAAGATGGCTAAGGCTCTCCAGACCCTTGGCAGCCTTTCTGCCTTTTGGTTCATTTTTCCTTGCCTGCTAACGTTGATTTTTACTTCCGTCTATCCAGTAAGTTTCGGAATGATTGTTTCCCTGACCAATTGGAACTGGGGAAATCAACTCGACTACGTAGGATTTGAAAACTATCTAAATTTGTTATCAGATCCTGAGTTTTGGGTAGTTGTTGGTAATACAATCACCTTTGCAATTTCAGCGACTGCAATTGAGATCGCACTCGGATTCTATTTGGCGGTTCAGGTAGAAAAATTAAGAATTCCAACTGAGTTGATTCGAGCAATGCTAATGCTGCCGCTTATGGTTTCAGGGATTGTAGTTGCTCTGATGTCAAAAGTTATGTTTGATCCCTTTCTGGGCATCATCAATCATCTCATTCGTATTTTTGGAATTGGTCCCTCTGCTTTTTATGGTACCGCCAAAACAGCCATGTCATCAATTGTTGCAGTTGATGTTTGGTGGCAAACGGCATTTGTATTCGTCATCATGCTTGCAGGATTGCGGGGCTTGCCGAATGATCCGATTGAGGCTGCGCGGGTTGAAGGAGCAAGTGAATTCACTATTTTTTGGAAAATTCGTTTTCCAATACTGCGGTCGCTGCTTTTGACGGTAGTGATTATTCGCATCATCGATACCTTGAAAGTTTTTGATATCGTTTTTGGTACCACCGGTGGAGGGCCGGGTCTTGCCACAGAAGTTGTACAAACCTTTGTCTATCGCACTGCCTATAGCTATCAGCAAATTGGGAAAGCGATGGCGACAATGATCTTGTTTTCGTTACTAATTCTCTCGGTTTCTATTGCACTTCAGTCTCTGCAAAGAAAAGTGGAGTCTAGTTGATGTGGCGTCAGACCATCCNGGNTCGCTTCTCNAAACTTTGGGCCTACCTATTCACGGGCNGCATGATTTTGTTCAGNCTGTTCCCGGTGTATTGGGTGTTGACGGTATCACTAAAATCAAAACGGGANAGCCTATCCAACCCACCTCTTTGGCTCTTTGAACCTGTNNCATCAAGTTATACCAAAATCTGGAATCACGACACTTTCAAGGACACATTTTTCAACTCAATAATCATNACCTTGATTGGAATTGNCCTTTCTTTGGCGATTGCGCTTCCCACNGCTTATGCCCTGGTACGGCTCAGGTTAAGGGGAAAAAATCTTGTGGGTATTTGGTTAATNTTAGCTTANATGCTGCCTGAATTTTTGTTTGTCCTGCCAATGTTTTCCCTTTATCAATGGACAGGTCTTTACGATACCCATCTNGGTCTNGCTCTGATGTACCAGGTTCACGTTTTGCCTTTGTCAATTTGGCTGCTCAGTTCCTTTTTCCGGGAAATCAATCCTGCCATTGATGAAGCGGCACGAATTGAAGGTTGCTCCCATTGGCAAATTCTCACTCGCATCTATATCCCTTGCACCCTGCCTGGCTTGGTNGCGACAGCAATCCTCAATGCGATTTGGATCTGGAACGAGTTAGCGATAGCACTAGGGTTGACCTTTTCGAATGCCCAAACTGTAACGTTGGGGGTTACAAGCTTTAGAGGATATGCAGCACTCGATTGGGGAGCAATGACAGCAGCCTCNATTATTGCCATCATCCCAATGNTTTTGTTTGCTGCAGTTNCNCAGAAACATATTGTCAAGGGGCTAACCCTTGGCGCAGTCAAAGGATAATTTCAAAATGCCTTTTCAAGAAAATAACATCACCCACTTTCCCATCATCTTTGGACGTAATCTTTTAGCAGAATTAGATGGTTTTGTGTTACCAAAGATGCTGGTGGTGACGATGGAAGATCTATGGCCAATTTTTGAAAAAATGCTACCCCGAAGTGCTGAAGTTTATTTTGTGAAAACCCTAGAACGTAGTGAATTGGAAACAGAACTTCTCAAGTTTGGCCATATTTCTTCATTTGTCGGGCTTGGTGGGGGCCAAGCGATTGATGTGGCTAAGTATTTCTCTTGGCGGCTCACCAAACCACTGTTTCAATTTCCCACCTCCCTNTCAGTCGATGCTGTGTTTGGTCATCGCTCTGGAGTTCGTGAAAAAAGCATTGTGCGCTATGTTGGCTGGGCAATTCCGCAATCAATTTATATCGATTATGGGATTATTGATGCTGCTCCAAGATTACTGAATATTGGTGGAATCGGTGACATCTTCTGNTTTTATACGGGTGTGATGGACTGGAAANATGCAGCAACTTTGGGGAAATGCGAAAAACGTTGGCCTTATGATGAAAGCCTTGCNCAAATTTCGTTCAAAAAAGCTGAAACTGCACTAAATTCCTTATCAGAAATCAAGAATCTCACGCCTCGAGGAATTGAAATCATGGTTGATGCTCTGAAGTGGGGAGGCGCTTCCTATCATGCNGCTGGNTGGAATCCACGGCATATCGAGGGTGTTGAGCATTTCATTTTTTATGCACTCGAAGCCCAGACTGGAAAGAAATTCCTTCATGGTCAGGCTGTTTGTTTGGGCTTGATTCTGGGATCCATGATGCACCAACAAAGAACTGAGGAGTTTTTGGAAGCTCTGGTGCAATTGTGCCTAGACATTCGTCCCGACTCAATGGGGGTTAGCTGGCAAGATGTCAATTTAACCATGAGGAACCTTCGGGAATTTGTCCACCGTGAAAATCTACCATATGGANTAGCCAATGATTTTGAGGTCACGGATTCGTTTCTGAGCCAAGCCAGACAAAAGGTTGAAAGTGCTTTCGAGTAATTGCAACTAAATCTTAAAATGAATGAATCCTAGTCAAGACTTTTTCAAATAACAAAATTGATGGCTTGCACAAGAAAGATGATTGATGAGTGAAATACGATTTGTCAATGTGTCCAAACGTTATTCAGATTCGGTGGAGGTGATCAATTGTTTGAACCTTAAGNTGAAGGAGGGAGAGTTCATGGTCCTCGTGGGACCCTCTGGNTGTGCTAAATCANCTACTCTAAGGATGATCGCCGGACTNGAGGATGTGACTTCGGGTGANCTTTTGATCGGAGGTCTACGTGCAAATGATTTAACTCCTGGTCAAAGGAATATCTCGATGGTGTTTTAATCCTAANCGCTTTTTCCAAACATGACTGTTCGGGAAAATCTCTCTTTTGGCTTACAGATCNGCAAAACTTCAGGAAAAAAAGTACTGAGTGAAGTCGGGCGCATCGCTGGAATGCTAGGGTTGGAAGAATTGNTTGATCGAAAACCTAAGCAGCTTTCTGGTGGGCAAGCCCAGAGAGTTGCCTTGGGCAGAGCAATGATCCGTCGGCCCTCAGCCTTTCTATTTGATGAACCGCTCTCAAATCTTGATGCAGNACTTCGCGTACAGATGCGAAGTGAGATTTCCCAAATGCAACATGAATTAGAGANNACAACGGTCTATGTAACTCNTGACCAAGTTGAAGCGATGACGATGGGGGACCGGATAGCAGTGATGAATAAGGGGCAGGTACAACAAGTTGGGCCGCCGGTCGAACTTTATGAAAAACCNGNTAATCTGTTTGTCGCNGGCTTCATCGGNAGTCCNCGTATGAATCTTCATTCCAAAGAAANGCTTNTTNAAGCTAGTGATCAAAATTTGGCAGTGTTGGATGAAAAGCTTGCAAAAGATANTGTTTTAGGNGTTCGTCCCGANCATGTTTTTTTACAAGCTGCTAAGCANGAGGATCTCTCTCTGGGTTTGGGTCGNATTGAGCGGGTAGAGGATCTTGGACACGAAGCATTGGTGAAGCTAATTACTTCCAGTGGATTAGCGCTAACAGCAAGGATTAACGGAGAAATCCGTCATCAAACTAGTTTGGGTGATCAAGTTCGAATTAGTATCCCGTTTCAACGACTTCATGCATTTTCATCTGGAACTGGCGTNAGTGTTCCTGAGTTNAACAGNTTCTCNAGATGATCTTCCAAAAGNTTTAAAAATTATAAAAATCCTCTCCCAAANAATAAAAAAATGCAGCATTTACGAAGTAAGGAAATCCCTTATGGCTTCCCAACAATTTTTGGTCGTGGGCTAATCGATGAGTTCAAGAATTTTGTTAACCCTCCCTTCCTGGTTGTTACCATGGAGGACCTATGGCCACTTTTTGGACACCACTTTGATGGAGCAGATTGCCAAACTTATTTCTGTAGCTCAATCGAGCAGGAGAACCTTAATCGTGAAGCCGAAAATCTTGGCGAAATTCGAGCAATTGTAGGTCTTGGAGGAGGCCAAGCACTCGATGTTGCTAAGTATTTTAGTTGGCGAAAAAANCTCCCGCTCTTTCAGGCACCCACAGCACTCTCNGTCAATGCGGTCTACGGGCAGCGATCNGGAATCCGCATTGATGGTAAGGTGGTCTACAGAGGCTGGGCAATCCCTCAATCAATTTACATTGATTATGATNTCCTGGCCTCCTGCCCTCCTGCTTTGAACTGGTCTGGAATCGGAGANATTCTNTGCTTTCANACTGGAGTTTTGGATTGGCGTTATGCAGATCGTGAAGGCAAGATNGAAGAAAAATGGCGATANGATGAANCNCTCGCGCAACAATCACTAAGAAAAGTGAGNGGGATTGTTGAAAATATTGACAACATACGNGTGATGAATGACCAGGGGATTGAGGCTTTAGTTGATGGTTTGAAGTGGGGAACAAGCTATCATGGTGCTGGCTGGTGTCCTAGACATATTGAGGGCACNGATCATTTCCTTTTTTANACTCTTGAAAAACTAACCGGAAAGAAGTTCTTGCATGGACAGCCTGTTGGACTGGGGGTGATAGTTGGATCAATGCTTCATGAGGATGGAGCTGAGGAAATGTTGGATACCATCTCAAGCATCGGGCTGGACATTCGGCCAGAAGCAATGGGACTTACCTGGGATCAACTGGTGGAGGGGCTNAAGCTTTTGCGAAGCTATGTGAACGAAGTTGGCCTCTGGCACTCCATCGCTCACGATGTAAACATCAGCGATGGTTTTATCACAGACCTGCAAAATCGGCTTAATCAGGCCTACCAGCACAAGAAGAGTTAGCTGCACTGATCACATTCAAAATTGACTCAGCATACTGTTCTTTCATTGACCCACTCTTGGGATCTTTCCCAACGATCCCAAGAAAGATCTGAGATGGGCTGCATTTCTAAAACAGCTTGTTCCAGATCCNCAAGTTCTCCGTGGCTGTGGAGCGCAAGATCACAACCCACCTCCAAACATCGCTTAATTCTCTCGGGCATTGTTCCTGAAAGAGACTTCATGAACAGACAGTCGGTGACAAGAACCCCCTTAAACCCAATCCAATCACGAATGATCCCACTGATAATTTTGTTTGAAAGGGTCGCTGGCCATTTTTCATCCAGTTTGGGAAATAGAAGGTGACTGGTCATTCCCCATGGAAGATCAGACAGCATTTGAAAAGGTCGAAAATCCGATTTTTTCAAGAAATNTTCCGTCTCTCGCACAATCGGAAGCTCNTCATGAGGATCTACTGAAGCTCGTCCGTAGCCGGGTAGGTGCTTGACCGTTGGAATGACCCCTGCCTCACTTAGCCCGTTAGCACAAGCGCGTGCAAACTTGGCGACATGCTTCGGATCTGAAGCAAAAGCACGATCTCCAATCACTTCATGAGCATCGGGTATCAGTAGATCCGCGACAGGAGCTGCATTAACGNTAATACCCAACTCNTTTAGTCCTTTGCCAAGGTGCCAATAATTTTGGTNAATCCTTTGTTGGATAATTTNCTCACNCCCACCTTCTTCAACAAGTGATCTTGCAGAAGGGTAACGNTTCCATTTGGGTTGTGGCAATCTTTGAACCCGCCCCCCNTCCTCATCNATCAAGATGGCAAGATCATCACGATCACAGACTTCNTGAAATTGATAAACCAACCGCTTTATTTGCTTTGGCTCCTTCAGGTTTCTTGCAAAGAGAATGAAGCCAAAGGGAGAGACTCTTCGAAAAAAATCAGCCCATTCTTTCTCAACTTCCAAACCTGGAATACCAAAAATAATGGGAAGTACTGGTTTTTGATCCATGAATTGGAAACNCTAAAATNAATGAAAAGAGNAGGTTGGGNCACTNTGGGTAACATTACANAGGCANCCCANTCATTGNGCGGNGGCCANGAATATTTNAAAACAATAAAACATAGAATAAATTTAGCAACTTCTGGCTNTTNAAAAAAAAGTTGTCTGATGAATCGNGTTGTTGTACCTTCGCGCCTGCGATTNAGAGGTGCTCAAATACACAACCGTGGTCTTTGAGCAAATACGACTTTGGTGAGGAATTTTTTCGCCTCATCTGTTCATTGGAGCTCACATGAAAAAATCGGGAATTTCACGAAGACGCTTTATTGAATACACGGGTGCAGCAGGTATGGGTATTGGCCTTAGTTCGGTCTTGCCTCAGATTTCACTTGCCAAAACGGGCATCAAGGTAGCTTCAGGTGCAGCAAATCCTTTGGGATTGGCATCAAGCACCCAGGCTGAGGGCGTTTTCTTCAGTGGTGGATTCGGACACGCGTACATTGAATATGCTGCTGAAATATTTGGGGAAGTTCATCCTGGCAGTAGCATGTCGGTGGAGGGAATACAGCGAGTTGGTGAACGCTTACGGCCAAGAATCATTGCGGGGAATCCACCTGATGTAATTGACAACAGTGGTGCTGGAAACCTCGATACGGGAGCCCTGGTTGGAGAAGGGGAATTGATGGATCTTGGACCACTGATGTCAGCGCCAGCTCTTGATACTCCTGGCAAAACATTTGGGGAGACCTTGTTTCCAGGGTCACAAAATTCTGGTCTTTTCGACGGCGTACAGCGCTATGTGAATATTGCCTTCACAGTTTTTGGAGTTTGGCACAGCAAGTCTCTGTTCGATGAGAAGGGCTGGAATTACCCAACAACCTGGGATGGAATGCTCTCACTTTGCGATACTATCAAAACTTCTGGTATTGCACCATGGACTTACCAAGGAAAGTATCCTCAATACATGCTGTTTGGTCTCTTAGAGCCAATCGTTTCCAAGATTGGTGGACCACAAATTTGGAAAGATGTTGATAACTTAGTTCCTAGTGCTTGGGAACACCCTGCTATGTTGCAAGCGCTGAACATGATGAAGGCCTTGCATGATAACGGTTATATCATGGAAGGTACTTCTGGATTGACCCACACAGAATCTCAGGCGGAGTGGTTACAGAATAAGGCAGCCTTCATTCCATGTGGGACCTGGCTGGAAAATGAAATGCGAAGTATTACCCCAGGTGGATTTAATATGGTCATCAAGCCTGTACCTTCTGATGATGCTTCCAGATTAAGCTGGATTGANGCGAGTTCTGGTGAGCCATTCATGGTCTTTTCCAATGGGAAAAATCCAGTTGCNGGTATGGAGTTTTTACGCTGCTTGCTGAGCAAGGAGTCAGCGAAGTGGTTNGCACAGAATGTTGGTTCAATCATGCCGGTGGTAGGTGGAGCAGANGGTGTGGATCTGAGTTCTGCAATGACNTCTGCACTCGCTGCAGTGGATAATGCAGGACCTAACATCTTAGACAGACCATCCTTCCCAGGCTGGTATTCTGATATCTACAGCGAAGTCAAGGACAGCATGGGGGCACTACTGACTGGNCGTGCAAGTGCAGAGGAATTTATCGAGCGAGTTCANGGTGCTTCTGACGAAGTTCGTNAAGATGAAGACATTGTTAAGTTTAAAAGAACCTAACGATTGAGAACATTGTCTTAAAAAAGTTTCTCTAAAATCCTCTAACTTTGTATGAATTGCTAAGATAGTTCACATGGCAGTTGGANAGATCCGCTGATTCCAGCTGCCAACCTCCCTTCCTCTGTCGAGGAAATACCTGATCCTCATGATTGAACAGACTCCGTTATGCGTCGTAACAAGTACGGGATCATCCTCCCTTTTCTAGCTCCTGCACTTATTCTCTATAGCCTATTCGTANTCTATCCATACTCACAGGCAATGTATGTGGCNTTTACAAAATGGAAAGGCCTGAGAAAGTCTCCGAGATTTGTAGGTCTAGATAACTTTGAAAAAATGCTTGGTGATGANAAATTTTGGAACGCACTCTCCAACAATNTGATTTATNTNTTTGTTTTNCCAATTGTTACGCTTGGTTTTGCACTGTTCATGGCCTTCATGATTTCACAAAAGGTGCGCTTCAATAATTTTTATCGGGTTACCTATTTTTTCCCTCAAGTGATGTCAGTGGTAGCTATCGGAATTCTCTGGAGTTTTGTTTATCATCCAACCATCGGCATCTTTAGTTCACTACTAAAAGCGGTAGGAATTAAGAATCCTCCTGTTTGGCTTGGCGATCCTGATACAGCTCTTTGGTCAATCGTGGCGGTAACGGTATGGCAGTCGGCAGGCTTTTTTATGGTGATTTTCATGGCGGGTATGCTCTCAATACCAAAATCACTTTATGAAGCTGCAGCACTTGATGGGGCAGGTAGAGGGTCAACTTTTTTTCGAATTACATTCCCCTTGCTTTGGGAAAACACNCGGTCCTCGCTCGTTTTTATCACTGTAATAGCGATGGATATGTTTGGCATTACCTTCACGATGACTCAGGGGGGGCCGGACCGTTCCACTGATGTGCTGGCCACTCTTTTGTACGAGCACGCTTTCTTACATAGTCGTTTTGGGTATGCCACAAGTATAGCGATGGTTTACTTCATCATAGTAATCGTGCTGACATTACTAATTTTCCGCGTAACGCGGCGAGAGACGNTTGAATTCTAGGANTTAGCATGTANAAAGTGAGCCGCTGGTCAGCTGTTTCTACGCAAACAGTGTTGGTTGGATGGGCAGTGATAGTGATTTTTCCGATGATCTGGATGATCTATAGTTCCTTNAAGACTGATCAGGAATTGTTCTTCAGTCCATGGGCTCCTCCAATGGAATTACAGTGGGATAACTTCGCTAGAGCGTGGACAAAAGCTCATGTGGGAGATTATCTTCTAAATACCCTGATTGTTGTTATTCCTGCTCTGCTATTGACGTTAATTATTTCTGCAATGGCNGCTTATGTCTTGGCGCGGTTTGAATTTGTTGGTCGGCGTTTCCTATTTTACATGTTTCTTTCTGGAATGCTTTTTCCAGTATTCCTTGCACTGGTGCCGCTCTTTAGCTTGGTAAATCAATTGAAGATGCTTAACACNTTCCACGGGTTGATTTTAGTTTACATCGCCTATTCTCTCCCCTTCACCATTTTTTTTCTGACNGGCTTCTTCAAGACCCTCCCNACTGAGATCGAAGAATCAGCGATTATGGACGGTGCTAATCCTTACCAAGTGTTCTTCAAGGTGATGTTGCCAATGGCTTCTCCAGGATTAATCAGCATGGGNATTTTTAACTTTTTGGGGATGTGGAACCAGTATGTTTTGCCCTTGGTATTAATCAGTGATGAGAGTAAATATATGCTNTCACAAGGTTTGGCTTTCATGCTGTTCAAGCAATTCTACGAGAATGACTGGAGTGCTTTGTTTGCAGCGTTAACGATCATCATGGTCCCTACTTTAATTGTATATATANNCTTTCAAAAACAGATTCAAGATGGTATCACGACAGGTGCCTTAAAAGGTTGATGATACTAATTTTACTTACTTTATGGAAATTGAATGAAAGTTCTTCTCGCAGGGGGCAGTGGTCGGGTAGCAACACTTGTCACTCCCTTTCTAGCCAAGCATCATCAACTGCGTATTTACGATCGTAATCCACCAGCTGATCAGTCGGTGGAATTTCTTCAAGGAGAATTAACCGATCCAGTTGCTTTAGAGCAAGCTGTCGAGGGAATGGAAGCTTTCATTTATCTGGCAATGGGCAGGGAAGACTGGGATACCTGGCAAGGAGTTGACTCTGCTTACGATGTGAATGTCAAGGGTCTGCATTTNCTATTGAGAAGCGCTCAGGCCGCAGGGATTCAACAAGCNGTTTATTGTAGCAGTATGTCNGTATATGCGGACCTTCGGAANCGCTACTTTCAAGATGAGGATATTCCACCAGATGAAACTGAGCTTTATGGTTTCACGAAGTGGATAGGTGAAGAGATTTGCCGCAATGCTTGGCGAAGATGGGGAATGCATACCAATGCCCTGCGTCTTTGTCATCCCACCCTGAAAGAAAAGTGGNTTCTNGAGACCCGAGAAGGAGTTACTACAATAGCTACAACTGACGAAGATGTTGCCTCTGCAATGTTGGGAGCACTTGAACTGAAGGCGGGTTTTCAGGCATTTATGATCAGTGGAGACTTTGAGCAGAAGATTATGTGCATGGCCAAAGCTGAACGTATGTTNGGTTGGACTCCTAAAGCNCGACCCATCNGATAATGCNCNATTGGCAAATGAAATTCATGCAGATTTGCTTCAATAAAATCTTCAATCTGCTGATGAAAACTAACTTCTTGAAGAGAGATAAAAATGGCTTTTTTGGTAAAGAAACGTGGAAAGTTATCCTACTACTATGAGGGTGAAGATCCTGTCTTATCAGCAATGGTAGTAGAAGAACAGCCTGATGGAGACCTGCGAATTCACTTCTCCGGACTTACTGGAGGGCATTCTGCTACGAAGGTTCTTCAGTTAGATTCAGTCACCACCATGGAACCTGCGATTGAAGTTCCTCTGGTTTTTCGTTGCTGGGAGCATTGGTTGCGGGAAGCTGGTATTTGTCAGTCNATTGCTGAAATTGACTTTATAGAGATTCATGCATTTGGAGCTCAACCGAAGTCTCCCAGTCCTCTNTCTGATCCTACAGGGTATCGNAAAGAGCAAGAACGAGTTCGTGCTGAATATGCGAAGGCTTACCGCAATTTCTTCAAGGAGAATTGTCCACAAAACGGAGTTCCTGCTCGTTTTACAGTACATGTNGTCGACTTCCCAGATGAAGCAGCTTCCTATGAATTTTATGGTGTAGGTCTTTTGCAGCAGGATCATGGTTGAGAAAATTTTGAGAGAAACAGCCTTGATATGATNAACATTTATCAAAGCTAAAAATATTTGTTCCCAGAAAGGNATCCATGAGTTCAAATTACAAATCGCTTGGGATTCGGCCTATTGTTAACGCGAATGCCACCCTAACTAAACTCGGTGGTTCACTGATGCCNGNAGAGGTTCGTCAAGTGATGCANNATGCTGCTCAATCCTTCGTTGACATGCATGATCTTCAACAGAAAGTTGGGGGTCGCTTGGCAGAAATAACGCGGAATGAAGCTGCCTTTGTTAGTTGTGGGGCTGCGACAGGGTTGCTGCTGGCAACAGCTGCATGCATCCAAAAAGCTTCGGGAGCAACCTATGAAAACTTTCCTAATCCACCAGAAACTCAGAATGAAGTCATCGTTCAAAGAATGCATCGGAATCCATACGATTATGCGGTAAGACAGGCTGGAGCTTCATTGGTTGAAATTGGGACAATGAACGGCACTTCCNNAGATGACTTGGAAAACGCCTACAGTTCTTCGACGGTTGCTATTTTCTGGTTCCAGGGTGACATGAATCAGCCATATGAACTCTCNTTNAAAGATGTAATTCAATCCGCTNAAAAGCATGGTGTNCCAGTCATTGTAGATGGAGCTGCGCAGTTGCCCCCCGTCAGCAATCTGTGGAATTTCACTCAACAAGGGGCAGACCTAGCAATTTTTAGCGGTGGCAAGGACTTGTCAGGTCCACAGGCATCCGGACTAGTAGTTGGAAAGTGGGANTGGATCGAGCGGCTCAGGGTNTTGGGTGCCCCCAATCACGGTGTTGGGAGACCTATGAAGGTTGGCAAGGAAGAAATGATGGGCCTCTTAGCGGCAGTGGAGCGCTATGTAAGCCTTGANCACGATCATTTGCTGGAAGTCTATGAGCAGCGTGTCCAGATCTGGATTCAAGGATTGAATGGAAAAGGTGGACTCTCNGCCAAAAGAGATTATCCCAATGAAGCAGGACAACCGGTCCCAAGAGCCCTGGTTCAGCTTCCAGACAAGTTACCAAAAGATCAACTAGTTGCCCAGTTAATGGATANCGAACCTGCTGTTTCTGTTGCTCCCTCTGAGGCACTGAACGCCATCCTTCTCAATCCAATGACGGTTAGCGATGAAGAGACGCAGATTGTCTTGGATCAGATTCTTAGTCTAATCTATTAGATNTCTTGCTCATTTTGCCGTTAGTTTCAAGAATTGATGTTTATAAGATAAAAGGAGTTNTGTGCCTAAACCAAATNTGTCGGCTCATGGTACGCAAGTAGTCAAACCAGATGACTTTGATCAGTTTTGGCAGGAAATTATGGATGAAGCGGACTCAATTCCATTGAACGCTTCGATTGAATTGGATCCTTTACGNTCAAGCAAAGAAGTGGAAGTGTTTGAGGTCGAGTACGACAGCCTCGATGGTCTGCGGATCGCTGGCTGGTATTGTCTACCCAAAGAAAGAACCAANCCGCTTCCAGCCCGAGTTTTCTATCCTGGCTACATCAGTGAGCCAACCTTGCCAAAATCACACGCTGCCCAAGGTTATGCGACCTTTGGTGCTGCTCCACGGGGCAAGTTACGGAGCAATGGTNAATTCAACCCCGGATATCCTGGATTATTGACCCACAATATCAAAGATCGAAACACATATGGTTACAAAGGATTTTACATTGATGCGGTGAGAGTCATTGATTTTCTAATCGAGCAACCTGANGTTGACTCTGACCGCATTGGAATTCAAGGAAGTAGCCAGGGNGGAGCCTTGACCCTTGTGGTAGCGGCACTCCGCCAACAAATTCAAGCTGCTTCTGCTGGAGCACCNTATCTTGCTGGAGTTGTGGATGCTTTTAAACTGACCCGAACGTATCCATATGAGGAGATNAACGATTATCTTGGAATTTATCCTGACCAGTGGGCAGATATAGTTANTACTTGGAATTATTATGACTGTATCAATTTTGCGGAGCGGATTCGATGTCCCATCATCGTCTACATTGGTCTTCAAGACGATGTCTGCCCTCCAGAGACCGCCTATCCACTGATGGAAAAGATCAGTTCGTCTGCCAAGAAGCTCTATGAATACGAAGGGCATGGCCATGACGCTAATCATCATGAGCATGATCATGTGGTAGATGCTTTTTTTGACACACAGTTAAAAACAGCTCGTTCTTGAGTCACCAAGCTCTGAAAATATAAGGAATTATGAAACCCAAAGACTTTGACCAATTCTGGGCTTGTATTGAAAACGACTTGAGTGCAGTGGTTCTGGAGCCAGAATTNAGAGAACTTTTCATTCGNAGCAAACCCGAATTCAACGTGTACGGCTTGTGGCTGTCCAGTTTAAAAGGTTATNGAATATTTGCTTACTACAGTGTACCNAGGGGTGAAGGACCGTTCCCAGTNATTTACCATCTCCCNAATTATGGGAGTGTGGTCCATATTCCACCTTTTGAAGAACGTTGCAAATATATCTGTGTGGCTTTGTGCCACCGAGGCCAACGACTCTCTGATCAGCCATTTGCAGCTTCATATCCCGGTTTGTTGACTATGGGGATTGAAGCTGCNGATTCTTATATTTACAGAGATATAGCCGGAGATTGCTTATCTGTCATGNACTTTTTGAAAGGTCGTGAAGAAGTGGATACGGGAAGAATATGTTTATTAGGTGGTGAATTAGCGCTTTGGACAGCNGCTCGTAGGTCTGAAGCAGCCGCACTCCACTATACTCCNGCACTTCATTACAACTCCCTAAANAGGGCATNCCAGACCAGTAATTATCCACTGGAAGAGTTTAATGATCACTTGCGAGGCTCAACGGNCTCNCGCGTTTCTGTGGAGACAACTCTATCTTATTTCGAGCCAGTCTATCATGCTCCCAAAGTTCAAATACCAACCATGTTAGTTGAGGATTCTGTGGGATCCTGTGAGGATCTAGTGAATGCTTTTGCTGGGCCTGTTCTTAGAGTACCTTTTCAACATTCAAGTTATCGAGATGGTGTTCGACAAGCAAAATGGATTGCAGANAAACTNGATAGTGGCCTGCCAATCCTNCCAGCACATTGGTGCTAAATTTTGAGGCCAAACAAAATTTCACTGCAATCGTAAACNACACTCTGCGTGATGAATTCCCTGNACGGCAAGTAGTGGATGAATCAATTTAGTTAGATTTAGACTATCTCCAAGGCTATCTTTGACAGAAGTGTTTGTTTGATCTACACGGAANACGGTTAGGTCAGCTTTCTGCCCGACGGTCAGCCAATCATCACNTTTTGTTGGGTCTAAAAAGGCAGAGGGTCTGGTTGAGCCCGCNGCAATTACCTTCTCCAGTGGCATCCCCAGATTCAAAAGCTTTGAAAAGGTGGTTGGCAGGTCGTAGGCTGGTCCCTTGATGCTGTTNCGGTGCAGGTCGGTGCTGATCAAATCTGTTTCGATTCCATTATCTCTCGCGAAGCGCATGACCTTGAAAGAAAAAGAGGCTGCACCATGCCCAACGTCAAGCAAAACACCTCGTGCTCGGGCTTCGTGGACGGCAGCAAGGGACCTCTGGTCTTCCATGAGATTGCCACCAGGTTTCCCATGAAAGGCATGGGTGACAACATCTCCTTCCTCGAGAAGATCAAGAACGTCNTCAAGCAAGGGTGGTGGTTCGCCCACATGAACGATCAATGGCAACCCTGCTANACGGGCTACCTTCCTCGCCACTCGAACCGCTTCAGCACCCAAGTCTCCNGTGATGACATGACTAGCTCTGCACTTGACCCCGCGAATTAGGTCCGGATAATTTTCAATTGTCTTTAAAGTTCTTTCCACATTAACTGAACGGAATCCAAGGGAAAGTTCACTTATTCGATTGCAGGCGACAAGTCCGATGCTACCAATATTCAAGAAAGCAAAAAGCCTCTCTTTGGCCTGTTTCNCAATAAATTCTGAAAACCCAATAAAGTTGGCTTCCCCAGCAGATCCACAATCAACNAAAGTTGTCACTCCAGTCTCAAGTCCCGCCTGTTCAGGNCGGATNGAAATGTCGGTCGCCCCAAAATAGACGTGAACGTGAAGATCNACCCAACCTCTTGAAATCATTGCATTTTCAAATGAATACTCTTTATGACCTTTTGGGTTGTCCAATTGAAGTCCAAGTCTAGTNATTTTGCCTTCTTCGATTTCAAGATCGATTAATTGTGATTCTGTATTTGAGTTGTTCAAAGGGGTGACGTTGCGGATGATCATGTTGAATCCAATTTCAAAAGATTTCAAAAAACTTTAAAAATATAGCCATTCAATTTAAGGATTGTGTCCAAGGTAGTTAAGTTGCAAATTCGAATATTGCATCAAAAATTNAGACTAAGATCACCAAGTGCCCCTAAAAGTCATTCCCCTTAATCCCAAATTAANAGATTTTGTTGCAAAGGTAGAAGGTATNTCACTTGGAGAACCATTGGCAGTCAAAAGTGTAGAAGCCATCTTCAACGCTTTGGATCGATTCGCNGTACTAGTTTTTCCAAATCAAGTATTGACAGATGAACAGCACATTCGTTTCAGTCGTTACTTCGGTGACTTGGAGTTGGCTACTGGCGATTACATGAAGCAAGATGACCGACGANTGCAGATGGAATTAAATGACATTTCCAATCTTGATCGTACAGGAGGAAAAATAGAAGCTGCTGATGTCAAGAGGCTGTTTTCCCTTGGAAATATGCTTTGGCATTCAGACAGTTCGTTCAAGGCTATTCCGGCACAATATTCAATCCTTTCTGCCAAGATCATCCCTGCCACTGAAGGGGATACAGAGTTTGCAGACATGAGAGCTGCTTGGAAGGCATTAGATGAAAAAACTCAACAGAAATGTCTTGGCCAAGTAACTCGTCACAGTCAACTNTACTCNAGGGGAGAACTTGGATTTACNGAATTCCGGGAAGACCAGCAGGAAGCAATGGTTCCAGTTAGGCAGGCTCTTGTTCGGAGTCACCCCAGGACAAAGAAAATTTCNCTGTATCTTTCTGCACATGCAGGCATGATCGAAGGTTGGACAATTCCAGAAGCCAGGATCTTTCTGAAGCGATTGTCCGAACACGCCACCCAGCGAGAGTTTGTTTATAGACATAAGTGGAGAGTAAATGACTTAGTGATCTGGGACAATCAAGCTACAATGCACCGTGCGATGGGCTTTGATAACAAACAAGTTCGCGATATGAGGCGCACAACAATTGCGGGTAATATCTCCTCCCTCAAGNATATGCCTTCTTAAAAGTCATGNAAAGAAGATCGGAATGAAAAGTTGTTGACAGATGAAAATAATTAATTTAGATACAAAATGATAAGTAATAAAATAAAGCAATTTGTTATCAACTATTTAATTTTTAACATAAACCCATTTTCTAGAGTCTGCAGCTTCTAAGATTGCATCTGCCACGGCCTGTGCACGCATCCCATGATAGAAAGATGGAATGCACTCTCTATCCTCTCGAATGGCTCTGATAAACTCCCAAGCTTGATCGTATCTAAAGCACACAAGTTTATCACCCTCCATTGGATTTCGTGGTGAATCCAGTTGTTTCAAGAATTCATCGGGGACAGGTCGAGGTTGATAGGTTTTTCCGCGACTACTGAAAAGGATTTGGTGGGGATTATGTAGCTGATAAACTACAGACGCTTCTGTACCGTTCAACTCTGCTTGATCGTGGTCCCCTCTTGGTCCAAAGCCTTTAGTGAGCTTTCCCATTTCAAATACGCCTGTAGCACCATTCTCAAATTGGGCGATCCAGGCAACCCAATCCTCTACGTCCTGAGGTGGACAAGGTTTTCCACTTTTCGTAAGTTCCCGAGTTGCCCATTGTTTTGTGTGGGCGCACAACGAAGAGATAGGCCCTAGCAGATCTTCAGCAAAATCAATTCGGTGAATGCCCATGTCTCCCAGTTCACCTGAACCAGCCTGCTGATAATACTGGCGCCAGCCAATCGCTCTTTCGCCCCAGTCCTGCAGACGTTGGAATCTCGCATGACGAATCTCGCCTAGTGCACCAGTGCGCACCAAATGACGTATGTAGTTCATCGCAGGAACAAATCGATAGGTGAAAGCTGTCATGTGCCGTAGTTGCGTTTTCTGAGCAACCTCAAGAATTTCTTTGGTCTCCTGAAGATTCATACCCAGTGGTTTTTCACAGAGCACATGGGAGCCNGAAGCAAAGGCTTTCAGGATTAGGGATTTGTGAGTGCAGTTTGGGGTGGCAATCACTACAGCATCAGGTTTTATTTCCAATAGCAGTTCATCAACATCGCCAAAAGAAGCCCCTATTCTCCATTCCTTGCACCGTATTTTCCGCAGTGAAGCATCCGGATCACAGATTCCTACAATATTTACTCCTGGAATTCTAGAAAAACCTGGATAGTGAACTTGGGCACACACTCCACCCACCCCAATCATTGCTACTCGAATCGTCTTTGCACTCATAGCCAACTCCTTTGAACTATTCTATTTATTCCAAGCTTTCAAACATCTCCATGGGAGTCTGCATGGATGCCCGCTTGGGATCTAGCATAACCATTTTGTTTGGAAGTACATCCTGCCTGCAAGAATCCTTGTTCAGTGTTTCTGAAGAAACAATCATCACTTGATCTGTTTGGTTCTGCTGATTTCGGAAATTCATTGAAATCAGAGAGTTCAACTAGGTCGCAGGTGCAGGGAGAATGATTTCTCATTTTCGGCATTGCTGAAGCTGCAGAAAGCAACGTAAGACCTGTCCACAACGGCAACATTCAGGCGACTTGGTTCCCAATCTTCCTGTACTTGTGTGATCTTCATTACCCAAGTTACAGCTGCCAAGAGATTCTTTTTGTTCCAGTCAAGTGAGATTTCATACGTTTGCGCGGGCTGACTTCGCAAGTTTGGTAAATACCGACCGACTCCACACCTGTTCCAATTCAACGGTTTTGAACATTCTTTTGAATGGAACTTTGCCAAATGAAAGATTGCTGTAAATCTGTCAACAAAGTGAACATGCTGTCTGGAGATCTCAGTTAGAGCGTGAAGCAAAAAATTATGGTAATTGAAAGAATTCTTAGAGAATTATAGGGCACAAAATATAAGCATTAGAGTTACCTGCACTGTAGCCAATAACTCTATAGTCAGTAGTTGCCTCTTACATAATTTTCAGGGTAAGTTCGGCCAATCCATTCCTGAACTTTTTGATGTTGGTCCACAGCTAAACAGACTCTTCTGGTTTTTGGAAAGTCTGCGAGAAGATTTTTGGGCATCCCATCCAATAATCCAGAGGTAAACCAACCCAAAACCCGCCAAATTGCGATATCGGCAATGCTGATCGAAGCGGGAACAATCCAATCAGATCTCTCTGTAATACAACGCTCTAACATGCCTAGTTTTCTTTTGATAGGACCTCTTGCCAATTCTATCCTCGCAGTTATTTTTTGATCTTTATCATTGATCTGGTTAGTACTGGAAACCATGGTGTTAAGGTCTGTAGCAAAATCGATAAACTGGTCAATTTTTGCAGCTTTGAGGTGATCGTTAGCTGGGTAAAGCCCTGATAATTTTCCACAAAACCTAGCAATACTACCTGTTTGGGCAATCGATGTTCCGTCCACTTCCAGAACTGGCATTTGATGGAAAGGCATAACAGTGCCATCATCCAATTTTCCAGATTCCTTTGCCCTCAGAAACTCTTCACGGTCAATTCGTAAATCCTCGAATTCTACGTCCCCAATAAAGAGAGTGATTCTGCCAACTTCAGCTCTCCAAAAAGGCATGTTTGTGTAAATAAATTTTAACTGCATATTAGGTGACTTTCTCATTAGTTAAAGTGATTGGGAGACGAAACTTGATGAATCGCCGGATGGATATTACTCTTCGCCTTCCATTCGTCAAGAGCGTGATTGAGGAACTTTGAGCAGATTTAGCTTAGTTCAAAGGTAGGCTTTGTCAGTAAAGGATTCTGCTGAATGAGAAAATTTGTTTGAGGCAAAAATTAAAAGATAAATTTTTTAATAAAATCAGTGCTTATCTGGAGTGAATGATGGTGGAAATTGAAGAGCAGACCGGAGCTCAACTGCTCGTCCAGTGTCTACAAAATTTGGGTGTAAAAAATAGCTTTGGTGTCCCAGGGGAATCCTACTTGGCGGTATTAGATGCTCTTCATGATGCTGACATTCAATTTACCCTCTGTAGACAGGAAGGAGCTGCTAGTTTTGCCGCATGTGCTTGGGGTAAGCTGACTGGCATGCCAGGAATTTGTTTTGTGACTCGAGGACCTGGAGCCACTAATGGATCAATTGGTGTTCATTCTGCTCGTCAAGATAGCTCTCCGATGATTCTTTTCGTAGGGCAGGTTAATGTTGACCATAAAGATAGAGAGGCTTTTCAGGAAGTGGACTATCGGGCTTTTTTTGGCCCTTTGGCAAAATGGGCTACTGAGATTGACAATGTTAAGCGCATTCCAGAGATCGTTAGCCGCGCTTGGCGCTGCGCATTGTCAGGCCGACCTGGGCCAGTCGTGATTGGATTACCTGAGGACATGTTAACCAATCGAACTTCTGTAGAGCCTTGTCAACCAATTGAAGTAGCTGAGGCTGGGGTTGATCTTTCCCAAACTGATGCACTGACAAGGATTCTCAACGAGTCGGAGCGGCCGCTGATCCTCATTGGAGGAGGAGGTTGGAGAGAAACTGGTAAATCTGCTCTTCAGAGGTTTGCAGAGCTTCATAATTTTCCTGTTTCAGCTATTTTTCGCTATCACGACCTCATTGACAACCATAGCCATATTTACGTTGGAGACGCCGGTGTAGGAATGGCGGACCATCTTGCTAAAATGATCAAAAATTCAGATGTCATTTTGGTAATCAATGCGCGCTTGGGGGAAGCAGCCACTAAGTCTTGGTCACTCTTGAAAGTGCCCTATCCTCGTCAAAAATTGATTCATGTTCACGCCTGCGACTCAGAAATCGGCAAAATATATCAACCGGGTCTTAGTTTTCACTCAAACCCAAATCAGTTTGCTCAGTTTCTTGAGAGCTTGGAAATTGATGGTAAAAATCTTACCCAGAGAACTTCTTGGATAACTAAGGGGCACTCTGACTATCTTTCATCTTTGTTAGCTCCTCCACAACAAAGTCCTGTTGACATGTCAGCAGTCATGAATTTCCTACGAGAAAGACTAGAGCAAGACGCCATCATAACAAACGGTGCTGGGAATTTTGCATTTTGGCCAAATAAACATTTTTGCTTTGGTCCTAAACAAAGGCTGCTGGCTCCACAAAGTGGTGCCATGGGCTATGGACTACCAGCGGCGATTGCTGCAGCACTTGCCTATCCTAAACGGCAGGTTGTCTGTTTTGCTGGTGATGGTGATCTGCAAATGGGATTATCTGAACTCGGCACTGCCGTTCAGCATGGTGCCAGACTGATTATTTTAGTTTTGAATAATGGAGCGTATGGGACCATCCGGATGCATCAGGAGAAAAAGTATCCAAGTAGAGTGTCTGGAACGAATTTATACAATCCTGATTTTGCAGCAGTTGCTGAGGCGTTTGGAACGAAAGGGTTTTGTGTTAGACAAACTGAGGATTTTGCAGAGACCTTCGAAAAAGCTTCTAGGTCAAAAAATGGAGCTCTGCTGGAATTGATGGTCAGCGTCGAGGCCATTACCCCAAGGCAGACTATTTCTGATCTCCGCTCAGGGCACTAGTACGATAGTTTTGGGTTGAGGTGGAATCAAATGAATAATTTACTTCGTATGCTACAAATGATCTGAAGAAATTATTAGATCAAAAANGATTAAATTTGGGGAGAGTTCTTTGAAAATACTATTACTAGAATACGTTTCTCACAATTTCGAACAATTCCATAACGACTCTCGAGAAAGAGTACAAAATGATTGCTCCACAGACTGTCAAATCTCCTTCGCCCTTCGTAGGGTGAAAGAGCATGACCATAGCTGAGGGAATCTCTAAAGCTTCGCTCTCAACTCTNCTTTGTCTGAATAAAATCAAAATGGTGAAGGCACCACCCAGTAGAAATAACCAAACTACCATAGATTAACCCCCCGCTAAAACCTTTTNAAGACACTCATANCTCTGTATTTCCAAGCAATTCTGAATCCAGAATAAGTCCTTAGTTCAATTAACATACAGATCTTAAGATTTTGGCAGTGGTGTCAAATAGTTCTAAAATGTAGTAAGGACCATTTGGGAACAATCTGAAACAGGGTGAAATGNGGAAGAATCNCGGCTTTAGTGAGGATGGGGTCCAAAGAGCCTTAGATTTTTTATGGATTGATGGATGCTTGCTCTTCCCATGCATCTTGTCAAAGCTCAATTGCATAGGCGTCTCCGCTTGAATAAGTCACCTCCGTACCANCNTTNTGAAACAAGTCACAGTCCTTGGGACAATTTCACCAGTGTGCTTTGCTTGACAACNCTNTGTACCAACAATCAGCTTGATATCTTTTGACTTCTGCCAACAAGGGTNAATAGTTATTTTNATAATTCTTTAACCATTAACATTATCAACCCTAGCGTTTACTTGGTGTGCTATCCTCGTCAGCATTGTTTGCGAAAATTTTTTACTTCAATAAATGCCATGACTCCTCGAAAAATTGTTTTGGACTGAAGATCTGAAAATANTGTATATGATGATCAACTTGCAGTAGATCTGAGTCAGCGATTCAATTGAAAGTCAAGTTAAGCAAAAAAANTTACACTCAACTAAATCACCCCATATGAGTTGACGAGCCAAGTGAAAACAACGATATAAAGAATGAGGACCAAAAATATCGAATAGGATGTGGGGTTCATTTGCTTTACTCCTGATAGACGAATTTTGGGAAGGTGCTAATAAAGTTACAAAGCAGATTTCGGAGCCCACGTTATCTGGGATCCAGATGGGGATAAAGGTAACAAGAAAAAAAATATCAATTACAAGTCAACTAATGGCAAAGTGGGTTCGACAATTAGCTACAGGAAAATCAGTCCATTACGTAATGAGAAGAAATTCATGAAGAGTTAGGAACCTGTACTATAAATTTTACCGAGAGAAAGCCTTTTAACAAAAGTAAGGTTATACGAGTTAAGCAAATATTTTTTCAAAAATAGATTAAATTGATTAGCAATGAAATCAATTTTTTAGTGAAGGGAATGTAATTAAATCTTAGAATCATTTGTGTCGAGCATTTCTTCAAACTTCCGCGCCCGGACCTTCTTGACAATAAAATCAATATTCTTGATGGTCTTCCGAAGCTCCTCGTCTTTTTCAAGGCTTCCTTTTGCCTGGGTCATGCTTTGGATAATCACTCCTATGACTAGATTCAAAATTACCAGACCGCTGACGATGATGAAGCTGATAAAATAGAATACAGCGGTCAATGGCATTTTTACAGGATTTGTACACAAACTTGGATTGTCCCCATAGCCATATTCGTCACAACTGTACATNTGAATGTACATTAGATCAGTCCAATCCTCAAATGTGGCAGCTCGGAATAAGGACACCATACTGATTGGGAGATTTCCAAAATGGATTGGGTCATTCTTTGAAAAAATTGTGGTGCCAATCACCCCGTAAATATAAATCAAAAGTAACAGGAGAATTCCTACAAAGCCAATGGGTTTGGTACTCTGAAGCAGTGAAATGACGATGATTCTNAGTTGGGGAACTTGGCGGAAAATTCTTGTAAATCTGAGGAGTCTGATAACCCTGAGGATAAATGGATAAGATCCNAAAGGAAGAAATGACCCAACCACAAGAAGGCTATCAAAAACATTCCATCCATCAGAAAAGAAAGCCAAGGGNTTATTCCATTTTGGTAGAAAGCGAATAAGAATTTCGGCAAGAAAAATATACTTGATGACCGTGTTGNTTGAATAGAACAAGGTGGNATANTNTTTAACCAAANTTTCACTGGTTTCTAAACCNACAACNACACCTGTCAANATAATTAAAAGGTTGATGGAGTTTTGAAACCATCGGCTTTGCTCAATATTGCTCAGCCAACNAAGGGGACTAGGTGCTGGTTGATCATACTCTATACCCGGTTCGACACCAAGATTCTCAAGCAACAACTTGTAAACGATTTTCTCCTCATCTGTGAATTCATCATCTGAGAAGATGATTTCTTCCACCATTGTTCGAATACTGATTTTTTGATGATCATCAATCTTGTTGAGTTTTCTGAGATCACCNCCAACTTTCTGAATTTGGCTCTCCAGATCAAGGTCTTTAAGNTTCTGGTAGGCCTCATTATAATAAACTCGAATATCTGGACCCATGTACTTGATCCAGATCTCGGCAAANTCGTCGATGCTGGCGAAATCNGAGCAAGAAACATAATTTAGAACATTGAGGTACTCAAATAATTCGACACTTGGTTCAATTTCGTAAGTATTAATTTGGAGCAGACTTTTGGCGAGATCATAGAATTTCCTCTCNGAGGAGAGGACTTCATCATCCGCAAATATGATCTCCTCAAACATGAGAAGAATTTCTTTTTTTGCGGCATCCTCCTCCTCCTTTAAGCGAACTAAGCTTTCGCGAGTCAATTTGACTTTTTGACCATCGGTAAGATTGATAAGTTGTTGATTTGCCTGCTTNGAATNCTCTTCGTAGCGNTCGCCAAGGTGCTTGGAGACAATCTTGTCAATTCTTTTTTCCGACTCATGATCTGACAATGAGATGATGTTCAACATCTTTAGACAGATCACTAGGTTCAGAGGATTTTGCAATCGATCAATCATTAGGATGCAATTAAAAATNATTTTTCAAAATCAATTGTGATTGAAGAACNGTATCTTTGAAATTTCATCTGATCAAGAATAACTAATCTCCATCTTAAAGAATTTTCTCAATCCCCAACAGGAAGANTNCCTCAAAGATACTGAGGACTTCTTTATAGGTTGTCAGTNTTCGTGAAATTTGAAAGCGGTTGGTCTATTTAGCGNGGATAACGAGGTTAAAGTTTCTTCAAATAGATNTTANAATTATGATTCTTTCACTCCAATATTATTAGTAATTCTTTATAATTTCTTCATAATCATNGTTTTGTCTTAGGTTACNGATCTTTTCAATATGTTCTGGCCCTATTTCACAGCATCCTCCAAGTATTTTTGCTCCCTTTAAAAGCCACTCCTGCGCAAATTCAGCATAANTNTAAGGGTTTATCTCCTGTCTAGACTTCAGTACGTCTACAGTGGCGTGACCTTGATAAGGTTCTACTGTTAAAAAACCGTTTGCATACGCTCCCATAGTTTTTACATGGGGAGCTAGTTCACTCAGGGCCTGCGTGGTTGTTTCAGGTGTAGAACAGTTGACCAACAAAGCACTTGCCCCCTCTGAAAGAACTGCCTGCGCGGCTTTCACAATNAGTTCACCAGACCGTAAAAATGAACCATCTTTTTCATTGACAGTAAAGGAAGTCCAGACGGGCAGGCCTGATTTCATAGCAACAGATGTACTAATACAAGCCTCTTCGATAGAAGCCATTGTCTCACACAAAAACAGGTCAACGTGTTTATACTGTTGCTCTAAGATCCGCTGATATTCTTGTTGAGATAATTGAGAACCNAAGTGTTCGGATGGTCGGTAACTTCCTGGAAGAGGGGGAANNGTACCTGCGATTAANGTGGACAATCCCATATCATCACAAGCTTGTTTTGCTGCGTTGATGGCAGCCTTTTGCAGGGCTTCAAACTCATCTTGTCTGTTGTATTTAGCAAGTCGAGTTGGTGTAGCGGCGTAGGAACTGAGTGTGATTACATCAGCACCGGCTTGGATGAAATCTCGGTGAACTTCTGCCACCAAGTCAGGATGGTCTCGTANTACATCGGCAGACCAAAGTGGTGTTAGTTTATGTTTAGCCCTTTTTACTAACTCCTGNCCCATGCCACCATCAAGGATTATAAACGAACTATTAAGCATATTTGTAAATCAGGTTGCCAAATAAAATCCACTGACCTATTTGTCTGTACATTCTGGGTTAATGATTCCCAGGGTCGTCTTGACCCTGCAAAGTTGTTTACGGGAAAGATTTGCNTTTCTTAAAGTTGCTCGTGTAAGGTCTGTATCAATCAACTTAGCTCCACTTAAGTTAGCATTACTTAGGTCAGCTTCCGTGAAGTTAGAAAGAACCAGATTGGCCATGCTCAAGTTTGCATTTTTTAGAATCGCTCCCCGGGCGTTGGCCCTTTCCAACTTGGCCCCAATTAATTCTACTCCGAGTANATTTGTACCTGTTANATTTGCCGAACTNAGAACTGCNCCGGTTAAATTTGCATTGCTTAATTTGGCCCCGCTTAAATCAGCACCTGTCAAATTGGCTTTTCTAAGATTTGCACCTACTAGATTTGCATTGCTCAAGTTTGCCCCGCTTAGGTCAACTCTACGTAAGTCAGCACCCACTAATGAGGCCTCCTTTAAGGTTGCTTGACGCAAACTGGATTTATTTAAATTTACTTTCCGTAAAGTTGCTNCACTGAGATTAGCCATATCAAGGTCNATACCTTTTAGTTCAGCCTGACTGAGATCACATTTTTCACAATTGTTGAGCATCAAAAGCCACTCTAGGTCCTTTTGTTCGAGAGCAAAAACCTGAAAACCCATNAGAGAAGCGACTACGGGAAGAATGATATGTCGTTTCATGAGTACTNNAAGAGTTGTGGTTTAAAAATGTATGTCAGGAAATGCAATAAGCTGAATCTGACCTGTATCGAACCAGAAAACAAACGAACATTCNGATTCCTGCTCTTCGGCATTAGNAGAAATCNGGTGATTACCAATTGTATTGAGGTGCACGGCACGCACTTCGGAGGCCAAACTGGTTGATAAAAGTCAGTTTAGTAAAAGTTGAAAAATCAAATTTANGTTTTTTTTGTAGTCTATNTAGCGATTGGACTTACGATAACTCTATAATTTTTTTGCCTGCTCCCGTAGTTCTATTTTACGGATTTTGCCTGTAGCCGTCNTNGGNAGGTCACAAAAAATGTAAAACTTTGGGACTTTAAAACTAGCCAGAACTGTTCGACAGTGGAGACGAAGTTCTTCTGCAGTTGAGGTCATTCCTTGTTTNAATTCAATAAATNCACAAGGCACTTCTCNCCAAAATTCATCAGGTCGGGCGACTACTGCNGCGATACTCACATCTGGGTGATTGTGAAGCACGGCTTCGACTTCTAAGCTGGAAATATTTTCACCTCCAGAAATGATAATATCTTTTGAGCGGTCGCGTATTTCAAAATCNCCATTTGGATGGACCACAGCAATATCACCAGTATGAAAACCACCACCCCGAAATGCCGTTTCAGTCGCTTCTTGNTTGTGATAATAACCAGCGNNGAGGGTGTTACCTGATAAAACAATCTCACCGTTAGTGATCCCATCCNAAGNCANTTCTTTCCCTTTTTCATCAAGCACTTTAATACGATTCGCCGTGGAGTGCCTTACCCCCTGCCGAGCAAGCAATTTAGCTTTCTCTTCAGTNTTTAGCTTTTCCTCCAGTTCATTTANCAGTCGTAACGAAGTTGGACCAAAGCTTTCTGTGAGGCCGTAGAGGTGGATAAAGTCAAAGCCAAACTTCTCCATGTTTTCAATCAAACGATTAGTTGGCGATGCCCCCCCAGTTGCTACAGTGATACGCCGAGTAGGATGGAAATTCTCGATGGCAGCATGACCAAGCAACATGTAAAGTACCACAGGAGCACATGAGAAATGGGTGATTTCCANTTCTTGTAATGCTTTTACAATTAAAGCTGGATNAACACGATCCAGACAAACATGAGTACCCCCTGCCGCAGTGATTGCCCAAGTATGGCACCACCCATTGCAGTGGAACATTGGTAGAGTCCAAAGATATTTCGTCAATCGTCCAAAACCTAGCCCCAAAACATTGCCAAGCGCATTGAGGTAAGCTCCACGATGATGAAGAACCACTCCCTTGGGAGTTTCAGTTGTTCCAGATGTATAATTCAAAGCGATGGGAGCCCATTCATCTCTTATTTNTAAACAGAGATCTCCAAGATTGATTTCTCTGCCAGTTAGAATATTCAAATTATCCGATGTGGTTTCTGAAANTACCTCAACTGGAATGCCGACACTCTTTGNAGCTTGCTTTGCAGTTGCAGCAGATGTNGGATCACANAGGAGGAGTTTGCTCTCCGTATGTTTCAGAATCCAACCCACTTTTGATGAATCCAAGNGGGTATTGATTGAGTTTAGTATAGCTCCAATTGAGGGGACTGCATAATGGGCCGCAAGCATCTCTGGGCGATTGCCTACCATGACGGAAACCACGTCATCAGATTCGATATGCATTTCACCGAGATAATTTCGAAGTCGACCGACAATGCTACCGAATTGGCGATAATTCCAGNATTGCTCTCGCCAAATCACAGCTTGTGAATCCGGCTGATCCCTTATTGCTCGATCTAGAAAATCCAATGGTGTAAGTGGTTGAAAGTTGTCTGGTCTTGCGGAAAGNTAGGTTTCATTTCGCATTTTCAGATCTCAAACGGATTAATTCTCAAAATATTCATCCTGAGTAGCAATTTTTTCTCGTTCCACAGCATGCTACAGAAATTTTTAATAAATTTGGAAAAACANTAGGTTATGCTCTTCTCGGAAGCTCATTCGCTTTGTTACAGTATGTGGACAGCTATATCTTTTCAGTAATTCTGATTCGAGAGCAATCTCCCTCATTTCATTAAGTTTGGAGGTAATATTGTCCTCCAACAAATACAAAAACCCTTTTTGGAGAAGATATTTTTCGTCAAAAGTATCGTCTTTCATTTCGTAATTCCATTCTTCCAAAAGTGAAATTTGCTGATTACGATCTTCTAAGCAATCAAGTATATTTTCAAAAATTTCATTCATTTCATCTAACTCAAAAGTTGAGTATTTTTTCTGATTTGGAAGACAATTGAGTTCTTGCATNGCAAACGCAATCAAAATTAATAATGCTTCTTTCAGATTTTGCCTTCCAGTTATTTTTCAGAGCAAAAAATCNNATCAATTGATTTGAAGAAAANGAGCAGTCTTTAATTTACTAAACAAATTATTATGCTTTATAAAATAATGTATTGTTTACCTTGTCTACNGCATTATTTTTAGNGGTATGGTGAGACCTTGAAAATGTTTTATGTGATGAGTCGTTTGACTGATGAAAATCCTAATTCTTCTATATGGAAATGTCTTCANGGATCTGTANGTTTACTTGGCTATATTATTATAAGTTTTAGATGCTGATAATAATATTTTTTTAAAATTAATTGCTTATTAAGGGCAAATGGCAATGGTAAAGATAGGGCAACTTATACCAGATGTTGAAGTCTTATGGGTTACAGAATCAAAAGTAGATACAATAAATCTCAGTCAAAAACTCGCAGGTCGAAAAGTGGCCATCTTTGGGATGCCAGGTGCTTTCACTGATACCTGCTCAGAGTTACATCTCCCAAATATCTTAGTAAATAAAAATGATTTGTTGACAATGGGAGTTGAGGAAATTTGTATTCTGACAGTTAATGATCCATTTGTTCTGGGGGCTTGGGGTAGATCAAAGGGGATTTTTAAGGAAGAAGTGGCAATAATTGGAGATTCAGCATCTGAATTCACCAAAAGTATGTGCTTGAATTTCACTGTACCAGCAATTGGTTTTTATGAACGATCCATGCGCTANGCAATGCTAACTGAAGATGGAGTTGTAAAACANTTTTTGATAGAAAANACACAATCTAANATTACTACCTCTGGTGCTGANGCTCTTATTGAAGCAATCTCTAAGTCCTCAACCTGAATATTCANGTATATACAATTCACAATAATTCTGGAACGTGTTTCTGATTNCAACAAAATCTAGCNGATTCCTTTGCTTTTCATCAGGTTTGGCTGATTCNNTAAGAATTGTTTNATTTACAAAATTGTTTGAGTTACCAGTCGTGGTTAAGNAAATCCATGATATTGCTAAGATTGAAACAAGCAGTGGTTCACAGGTTTATGAGGACCTCCACGTCCCTCTGGATCAAAAAAAGCGATCGATGCTTCTGTTGTTTCACCTTTAAGCCCAGTTGCTGGAATTTTGGTAGGTAAAATAGTCACAACTGGGCTTGCGTACTTTCAAGCGATGTANACAAAAAAACAAATNCCCGAAGCAGAACTCATGATTGATCGTCTAGTGGATCAGCAGCTTATGTTGCAATGGGAATAGTCCCTATGGCACTTGGTAAGCAACAGGCTGTATCTATCATCAGGCCAGCCAAATATTGTGGTGTTGGGGGGTCAATCCAACAATTGGGACTCTCGATATCCAGGGTAAAGCTTTAGCCAGAAGTTTTGATATATGAGTTTTGCTAGGTTGGTGAAGGGTCCTGCTCTTTTAATTGAAAGCCTTACAGGTAACCAGTGAATGGTTGAGTGTAAAAAAGATAATTGATCATGAAAAATTGATCTTTTTCATAGTCCGTATTGGAACACTGCCAGTGATGATTTATCTAAGGAAAAAGACGGCTAGATTACAATCTTAAATCGATGGATGATATATTTTTAGATTAGTTTCAGCCAAATGAATTCAGTGGTTCATTGAAACTCCACAAGATAGTATTTGCGAGAGAAGTATTTGATGCCATTTATCTCGAATGGAATACTTACCGGTCTTTGGTCGGTTCTGACTGGGCATTGTCTTAGGGGTAGGGGAAATCAAGCAGAGTGTGGCTGAAGTAAACTAAAATGTTGATGTTTGAATGATGATTAGAAGATTCCTACCAGTATTTTGGAGGTAATAATTTACAAGCTCTGGGACGTTCATTTTTAAGCAAAAGATGATGAAAGCTTGGATAAAATTGATCAGTTTTCCACATTTTTTCCCCAGTAGAGTTTCCCGATTGCTGAAACATCAGCATTGACTCCAACGCCGCCATGCCTTCCATCTGCCCCGAAAGATAGGATAACGTAGCGACTTCCATCACTGGTGTAATTGTAAGGATTCCCCCAGCCATCTGCGGGAATTTGTTGACTTCGAAAATAAGGCCCTTTCCAGTTCTCAACGTTGCTACCAAAAATTGGTTGCTGCAGGAGTGCACTCAAAGTTTGCTCCGTTGTTGGGAACCGGCTGTTGTGTGCTTCATACAAACTTAGGGCTGTTTCCAAATCTCTAAGTTGAGTTTTGGTAATTTGTATTGACTCAAACTGCACCTCAGGTCTCTCCCCCTCATTCTTAATCAGAGAAAACGCCTTTGAGGAACCTGCTAGATCAAAGACAGCCACATATTCAATTCCATCAGAATGTTGTATCC
>NYVT01000039.1:0-23911 GCA_002684675.1 Deltaproteobacteria bacterium | reverse complement strand
TCGCGAAATTGATATTCGGCTTCCACATTTACGATTTGCAGCTCGCTGCTGGGGTCCAGAGAATGGAATCCCATTTCTTGGCATGCATGGATGGTTGGATAATGCCGCAACATATGATCACATTGCTCCACTTCTACCTGAACTTCGCCTAGTATCATTGGATTTTCACGGACACGGTTTCTCAGATCAACTGCCTCCCGGCATTTCATATCATTTTGCAGATTCTATTGATTTGATGTTCCGTGTCGCAGATCAATTTGGTTGGGAGAAATTCAATCTAATGGGACACAGCATGGGTGCCGCAGTGGCGGCTTTGATGGCTGGAGTGATTCCTGAAAGAGTTCAAAACATGATCTTAATTGAAGGATTAGGACCTTTCTCAAGGCGAGACAGCTTTGGTCCCAGAGCACTCAGACTCTCATTGGAAGGAATGAAAAATATAGAACACAAGAGCATGCCTTTGTACCCCGATTTAGAGGCCGCAGTTCAGGCACGTTACAANGTTGGAGGGATGAAGTTAAACTCCGTGAGAACGCTGGTCCAACGGGGGGTCCGGATGGTGGAAAACGGGGTGACTTGGGCTTCAGATCCTAGACTTCGTGTAGGATCTAGAACCTATTTTTCAGAGGAACAGATCATCGAGTTTTTGAAGCAAATTCGTTGCCCTACCCTACTGATTCATGGTGACTTTTATTTTCAGGAAAACCCAGATTGGCAACAGAGAATGCGNGCGCGATGTGAGTACGTACCAGACTTGCAGGATGTCCTCCTCTCTGGAGGACATCATCTTCATTTAGACAATCCCAAACCTGTTGCACAGGCGATTCGCTGTTTCCTGAAAAATAGAATCTGACCGTCTGATTATTGTGGGATGTCTCCCACCACACCTTCAACATAATACATCATGCTAAGTAGATCTTGGTCTGATGGAACAGAGCCTGCCGCAATCGCTATTGAGCCGTCCTGCCCTTTAATCGGACCTTTAAAGACTACAAATTCACCACGAGCAATTTCATCTTTCTTTGCTAGTACCATATCCTGAATGTCTTGAGGTACCATTTTACCAAAGGGGGATATGTCAACAGCTCCTGTCTCAATTCCCCACCAATCACTGGAAGGCTTCCAAGTACCATTTTTCACTTGGTTATAAATGTGCTCATAGTAAATGCCCCAATTGAAAATATTAGCTGTTAAGTGCGCTTTTGGGCCATAAAGACTCATGTCTGAATCATTGCCAATCGCGTAAAGCCCTCTCTTCTCAGCTGCTTGTGTTGAAGCAGCTGAATCTGTAGTGATTGTAACGACATCAGCCCCGTTATCCATCAAGCTATTTGCGGCTGCACCTTCTTTTGCAGGGTCAAACCAGGAGTTCACCCAAATAACCTGAGTACTAGCTTTAGGATTTACTGATCGAACACCCAAGGTGAATGCGTTAATATGCCGAATGATTTCTGGAATAGGATGTGAACCAATGATCCCAATCTTATCGCTTTTGGTCATCATTCCTGCCACCATTCCAACTAGATACCGAGCTTGGTACATGCGAGCGAAGTAATTCCCCATATTATCATGGGTCCTGAAGCCACTAGCGTGCATGAAGATCGTATCGGGAAATTGCTTTGCAACATTGAGGGTCGGATCCATGTAACCAAAACTTGTGGTAAAGATAATATCATACCCCCGACGAGCTAGGTTTCTCATTACACGTTCAGAATCTGTCTCCGGAACGCTTTCGACATAGGTGGTCTCTACACCCATTTTCTCTAGATGACGACGACCCAAATCATGAGCGTAAGTCCAGCCTCCATCTCCCACAGGTCCAACGTAGACAAAAGCCACTTTGGGATCAGCCGCAGAGGCAAAATTCGGGACTCCTAGCATGAGGGCCACCAAGATGGTCAGTAGATGCTTGATCATGAGGCACTTCTCCATTGCAAATTGTGAGATGGCGAAAGCTAGTGCTTATCGCCACGAAAGAAGGGCAATCCTAGCGCAGCTGGCATAAAGGTCTGCCCTGCACGGCGATTGCGCACAGTAACCACCGTCAACACAACGATGGTCAACAAATAAGGGAACATTTCCAAGACATAAGATGGAATCTTCAAGCCCATCACTTGGGCTTGGAGTTGGAAAGCGATTGCAGCCCCAAAAAGATAAGCTCCCCACAAGGCCTTACCTGGGTGCCAGAATGCAAAGATTACCAGAGCCACTGCAATCCAACCTCTTCCAGCCGTAAGATCATCTACCCAAAACGAAGTTAGTACCATCGGGAAATAAGCCCCACCAAGACCAATCAACATCCCACCAAAAATCACGCATAGGTAGCGGATCTTTGCTACTGACAAACCGAGTGCATCACATACGATGGGAGCTTCTCCAACNGAGCGAATCTGCAGTCCCCAGTTAGTGTGAAAAAGCACNAACCATAATCCAGCCACCAAAAAATAAGACAGGTAGACCATCAAATCCTGATTAAAGAAGGCACNTCCAAATATTGGTATCCACTCCAATCCTGGAATCGGAATTCTATTTAATGAANTGACTGTACTTCCAATCAGAGCATCTCCAAAAAGTCCGCTGAGACCTGTTCCAAATAGGGCTAGTGCCAATCCGGAAGCTATTTGATTCCCTCGAAGGCTGATGCAGACAAAACCNTGNAGACCAGATAATGCTCCAGCGGCCATCATNGCTCCNATNAAGGCCAAAACTTTGGAACCTGTCTGTAAGTCTACCACAAAAGTGACCAGNGCACTTACGAGCATGATGCCTTCCATTCCAAGGTGGATCACTCCTGCTCTCTCACTGAGNACACCACCTAATGTTGCAAATAACAAAGGGGTTCCCATGGTAACTGCAGTAGTCAGAATGATGGTCAATAACTCTGGNGTTGTCACACGGCAACTCTTCTGCGAAGTCGATAGCTCAAAAAAAGTTCAGAACCAATCACNGTGAAGAGNAGTAATCCCTCAAATAGATAGACCACAGCAATCGGGAGTTGATACTCGACTTGAAGTAACTCCCCTCCAACAAAGATTACTGCCAGCAGAAATGCGGTTCCGATGACTCCTATTGGATGATTTCTCGCNAGACGGGAGACAATAATGCCCGTGTANCCATAGTTGATAGAGAAATTCTGCTGCAATCTATGGTGAATCCCTGCTACCTCNGTCATTCCAGCTAGAGCTGCGACGGCACCACTTAAAACAAGGACAATGAAGAGAAGATTTTTTGAATTGAAACCAGAATAATCTGCAGCAGATAAATTGTCTCCAGCNACCCTGATTTCAAAGCCGATTGTGGTNGACCTNAGTAGGATCCAAGTCAAAACTGCGAGAAAAATTCCGAGGGGCAAACCCCAATGAACAGTTGTGGAACCAATCNTTGGTAAATAGGAAGACTCCCCAAAAGACCGTGTCATTGGAAAATTCAATGTACTGGNATCTCGCCAAGCTCCGTANAAGAGGTAATCAGCAAGGCTGATGGCNACATAATTTAATAACAGGGTTGTGATGATTTCATTCACCCCAAACCAAGAGCGCAACCCAGCTGGAATGGCTGCCCACATACCTCCAGCAACGAAGGTCCCAATTAGGAGTATTGGNAACATGAAATGGGCATCAAGTGCTTCGCTGAACTCTAATGCTAGCCAAGTAGTGGCGATGGCTCCTAGGTAAAGCTGTCCCTCCGCTCCGATGTTCCAAAGATTTAGTTGNGCCGCAATGGCGACCCCCAATCCTGTCAAGAGTAAAGGGGTCATTTTGAGAAATAGATCCTGCCAACCCCATTGATCAAAGAACATTAGGGCACCCACACTTGGATAGGCTTCCATGGGGTTTACTCCTACCATCGCAAGTAGAANNCTACCCAATATCAAGGCNAGAACAATCGAGCCAACTGTGACTGAAACTTGAACGCTCAGTGGCGTCTCCAGCCTACGTTCAAGTTCAAACACGATCGATCAGGCCCTTTCGCCAGTCATNAGCAGACCAATTTTATCAATCTCAGCTTCTTTTTTAGNCGTTTCGCCAACAATACTCCCTCGNCAAATCACGTAGAGGTAATCACTCATTANCAGTAATTCCTCAAGATCCTCTGAAATNAGCAAAATAGCCAATCCATCTGCACGTGCTTGAAGCAATTGATTCTGCAGAAAAGNGGNCGCNTGAATATCAAGTCCTCGTACCGGTTGTGCGGCCANCAAAAATTTTAATGGCCTTGAAGTTTCGCGGGCCAAAATGACTTTTTGNATATTTCCACCAGATAGCTGGCCAATGGGAGTTTTTTCAGACGCTGCTCTGACATCAAAAACTTTCATACGCTCTCTGNCAAAAGCAGTGATCTTGTCTCGCTGTAACCATCCANTGCTTTGAAATCGGTGGTTGTNCAAATCCCTCAAAAGAAAATTTTCTGCTACTTCAAGATGAGGAGCNATACCATAACGTTTACGGTCCTCTGGNATATAGCCAACACCTTTATGAATCAGTTCTGAAACAGATGCGCCNTTTTGCTCCTCACCAGCAAAATGGTATTCTCCAGTATCCAAACCTCTCATGCCAACAAGAACCTCTGAAAGAGNGGCTTGTCCACTTCCAGCCACTCCAGCCAAGCCAACAATTTGTCCAGCACGNATTTCCAGGTTGATATTTTGCAGCAACCAATGACCAAGTTCATGACGCAATCCAGCGTTTTTCAACCTGACGATANTTGTATTTTGACATTGATCTGATGAGACTTTTGAAGNTTTTGTTTTGATCTCAGCCGTTTGAATTNTGCTTTCTCCNATCATCAAACGGGCTAATTCTGANGGGTTGGTCTCGCCTCTATTTCGAANAGCCTTAACCTTCCCGTGACGCAGAACCGTGATTCGATCCGAGAGTTCGATGACNTCCCGCATCTTGTGTGAGATAAAAAGAATGGAGTGNCCATNTTTTTTCATTTGNTGAAGGATTTTGTAAAGNGCCTCGGATTCNTGGGGAGTCAATACAGCNGTGGGTTCATCTAGGATCAGAATTTTGGCTNNCCTAAACAGAACCTTGAGGATTTCAACTTTTTGTTGTTCCCCCACTGAAAGTTCNTGAACACGCAGATCTGGGTTCAATTCCAGGCCATAACGTATTCCCAATTCCTTGATCTGCTGACGAACTTTTGATTTCTGTAAGNGAAACGATTGAGGAGTCCCTAGAATGATNTTTTCAGAGACACTGTGATTTGGAATCAGCATAAAATGCTGATGTACCATCCCCACGCCGTTTGCGATGGCTTGGGCTGGATTCTTAAGGTAGAGGGGTTTTCCCTCAAGCAACATTGAACCGGAATCTGGAATGTAAAGACCACTGATAATATTCATCAGCGTTGATTTTCCAGCCCCATTTTCACCGAGAATCGTATGTATTTCNCCACGATTTAAAGTAAGGTCGATCTGATCGTTTGCAACAATTCCTGGAAATTCTTTGTGGATTTTCTGAAGTTCCAGAACAGGANTCACTTGTGAGTTCTGGTTGCGTTGTAAACTAATCCACCCGTGATCACATATTTTTCAAGCAGGCGTTTACTTTCCTCCACCATAATTCCCTCTNTCAAACGAATNCCTCGTTGCCGTAAGACACNTTCTATGTTGCTGGGTAAGGGACCTTCATCAAATCCTGTGATTTGTTCAACTTCTTGACTGGAGGCTGCATAACAAACTTCTCTGACTCCAGACCAAATTACAGCTCCCAAGCACATTGCACACATCTGNGCATTGACCACGATTTGGAATTCTGGNAGTCCCTCAGCCCCCAAATCATGNGTGCCAACTGCTTTCTGTGCAAGGCTTAGAGCCACCACCTCAGCGTGCGCTGTCGAACAGCCTGTGACAACGACTCGATTGACTCCAACAGAAATCAACCTACCTGATTCTAACTCAAAAACTGCAGCGCCAAATGGTCCTCCAGTNCCCTCCACAATTTGTCGATCAGTTAGACCTAGCACCAATTTCATTCGTTCTTCAGTACTCAGAAAAAAATCCGGTTGATNCTTCAAAAAATCTGGNATCCANTNAGGCAGATACAATTCAATTTGGTGAGGAAGCGGATTCATAAAGGATTGCTACTTTAAATGTTGGAAATCAGGATGCGTGCACCTNCATCCCAGTNTACTTCCTCTAAATTTTTTCCTGGGCCTTCGCGATCAANAATCAGAAAATCTTGCTTGGAAACCAAAGGAAGTAANGGATGGTGCCAAACACCTTTTGAGTACTGCACCCCTTGATTACCTTGGGCTAAAAAACATCTCACTGCCTCGGGCTTGGGCTCAGTTGCCACCACAACCAGCCAGGGCTCNGCCTGTAAAGGNACAAACGCCTGGGATCCCAGTGGGTGTCTTTCAANTAGCTTAAGTTCCAGGGGACGGGGCCGAGAACGTCCTCTAAAAATTGACAAAATTGCCGCACCGTCNTCTAACTCNACCTTGGATAGAGCNTGGTGTCTCTCTGTAGTNCCCTCATTGATCATAAAGGATTTTGCATTNTTCGGTTCGATCACCCGGCCAAAGGGAGCAAAGCTTTCTTCCGTCAATGGTTCTGGTTTAACCTCAATCACAGTTTACTCCCAAAAACCCGGAATCGTGAAATCCCTCCATCCGGAAAAATGTTTAGTTTGACATGGCTGATAGGTCCTATCTTTTCGAGATCCTTCAATTCAAATTGATGGGTTGTATCTGGGGTTAGATCTTTGGCAGTCAGCAANTCNGGCCAAAACATGGACTGGGTAATAAGAGATTGATCAGTCCCCCATTCAATGTTCTGCNCCTGGACCGAACATTTTGCNGGTGAATTTCCTTTGTANAAAGACGTATCCACNTCAATTCTGCTGGCTTTTCCAGNTGCACCCAGAGCAACCAATAACCAATCAAAACCAGGTTCACGACGACGCCTAGTTTCCCAGCCNTCACCCATATTAATACCTCTGCCAGAATCCAAGACAGCCTGCACATTNCCATAGTGAGCGTCATTGTATGCTACAATTCTTCCTCCGTTTTTGAGACCAGACAACTCAATCTCCGACCCTGATCTTGACCAGTCAGGAATAACGTTTCCATATGCTCGGAANCGTGCAATGCCTCCATCAGGATAAATGTTCAATCTCAACCANCGCCANGGGCCAAGCTGTTGGCAATCGAAAAAATGTCGTTTCGATGGACCAAGGCTGACAGATTCCAGAATTTCCTCCCAACTTTCGGATGCATCTCCAGGATCATCCTCTTCTTTAGAACCCCAAACTGAAGCTGCTGGAGGAAAATTGCCCGTAAAGTGGGTAGTGTCCAATTCTAGGCCTACCAAATCTCCTGGCACTCCCAAACGAATNACACACCAGTCATGTCCNCCATACCGNCGACGTTTACTTTCCCAACCGTCCATCCATTTTCCAAAATCATCGTAAACATCTGGTTTGAANACAGGATCTGTTTCAGCCAACATCCGTTCCCGAGACGCAAAGCTATCATCGCTGCAACGCAAGGCAACCGTTCCAAGTCTTGGTGAACAGAGATTTGTAGTTGAACCGACAAAATGAGGAATTTGAATAGTATGCTGAATTACCNTATCAGTCATGTATTCCTAAAANATGACATTANTNTCTCTTAACTGCCTCTGTAGGTCGAATANCCNAAGGGNCTTAACAATAACGGGACATGATAATGCTGCTCTGGATTCAGAATTTCGAACTCAATTCTGACCACAGGGTAGAAGAAGCTTTGGATATTTTGTGATCTGTAGTAATCCTTGACGTCAAAACTTATTCNATAATTGCCTTTAGATAATGTGCCTGGCCCCATCAGGTTNGTGAGCCTNCCATCGGCATTAGTCGATCCTTTTCCGAGCANTTGCCATTTGGATTTGACCCATGATTCCAACTGAATTGGAACATTCTCAGCCGGACTACCTTTAGCAGTATCAAGTACGTGGGTAGTGATTGGACTCATTTTTTTGGATTATTCGAACATTTTANCGAGGCGTAGNAACATGATTTTTTGTTGCTCTTGTTGAGCTATCTGAAGTTCTTCTTCAGGAGAATTATTGATTCGTGCTTCAAGCAAATTCAGCATTTCAAGCGCTGACTTACCTGTAGCACATACCAAAAAGACGTATCCAAATCGCTGAGAATATTTTTCATTGCCAGATGCAAGTCTATCAAGAATATCTTCTTCAGCCTTTTCTACCCCGACCTGTTCGTTAGCAGACCAATTTCTAGTACTAGCAAAACGANCAGCCAGCGCTTGCCGATCTCCAATTCTTGGATGATGCTCAAAAGCTTCCAACCAATCTTGNACTTTCAAATCCTCCCAAATCTGGGTGGNCACGTTGTGCATCGCTTCCAGTGATCCANAAGGTCTTGATTGGGCCATTTTGTTTGCCCAATTCTGGGAGCCACAACAACACAAAAGAGCTTCCTCAGCATCCTCTATTGGNAAAATTTGGAAGTCTGAGAAGTTCATNCAACAGTTCCCAAATCAAGCCACTTCTCAACTGGATGNACTTTGTGCCAATGTTTAGCNATATCTACCCTGCGTGTGACCCAAACTCGTTCATGCTGTTGNATATNCTCTACAAATTTACATAATCCCTCGAAGCGGCCTGGGCGCCCAATCAANCGGCAATGTAGCCCTATTGACATCATCTTGGGAGACGTCTCACCTTCTTTNTAAAGCGTATCAAAAGCGGCTCTCGCATAATTGAAAAAATCCTCTCCGGTATTAAATCCCTGGGCTGTACCAAACTTCATGTCATTCACNTCCANAGTGTAGGGAACCAGCAGCAGAGGTTTTTCACCGTGTAATTCCCAATAGGGGAGATCATCATTGTAAACATCAGAGTTGTAAAGGAATCCACCNTCCTCNGCAACAATCCTACGAGTATTTGGACTGATTCGCCCAATGTAGCAACCAAGCGGTCGACTCCCCGTTAGTTGTCGCTGTATTTCAATAGCTTTTTGCAGNTGGGCTCTTTCTGTTTCTTCACCNGCGTACTGGTAATCGATCCATCGGTAACCATGAGTGGCGATTTCATGACCATCAGCNAGCATTCTTGCTGCAACGGTTGGATTCCTCTCAAGAGCCATCCCAACTGCATAAACAGTTAAAGGTAATCCAATTTCACGAAATAGCGCCAGAATGCGCCAAACCCCAGAGCGACTACCGTACTCATAGATCGACTCAATATTCATGTTTCGAACACCGGCCAAACCGGGCGCACCCACTATTTCCCAAAGGTAGCTTTCAGAGTGGGGATCACCATAAAGCACACAGTTTTCGCCACCTTCTTCGTAGTTGAGCACAAATTGAACAGCTACTTTGGCTTGATTTGGCCACTTTGGATCAGGCGGTTCAGGTCCATAACCCAACAAATCCCTAGGACATGAATGATGTAATCCCATGAAATTCTCAAATAGAGGCAAAAACTAACGAATTCAGCCCCTGGGTTGATCGTTTTGGAAACGACCTAAGTACGTTTTCGTTCGAGGAAATGCATAACCATTTCGTTTGCTGGTTTGTAGGCCCAGAGAAACGAGGCTTTCTACCAGCTTTACAGCAGAAGTCACTCCATCAATCACAGGAACTTGAACTTCTTCAGACAACTCCCTTGCGAAATAAACCATCCCAGCGCAACCCAGTACAATCGGTTCACATCGGTCTTCTGATAAAGCTAGGGCCACTTCGTCTCTAATTTTTTTTTCTCCCACCAGAATTCGGATCTTCTAAATCCAAAACAGGAACTTCAGGCAAACGTTTCTCCCCAAATTATTTAAGTTTAGCTAGGCTACTTTTTCAGCCATATTCATGCTGGATTTTACTGGTTTAGGAACCAAAGGAATTTCTGAATTAGTTAGACCCCAGGCTGCCTCGGGATCTTCCAACCAAGTCATACATCGCAGCACTTCTTCAGAAGTTGCAGGAATTGCCAAAGGAACTGCTTTGCCAGGTGATATATGTCCAAGCGCCTGTTTGACTGCGGTAAATGCGGCGAGTGAAAGCATTAAGGGTGGTTCCCCCACAGCTTTGCTTTTCCGAATGCTTCCACAAGGAGTTGGATCCTCGTAGAATTCAATCCTAAGATCTTTCGGGAGATCAGCAACATTGGGAATTTTGTATGATGTTGGTGAATACGATAGAAGTTTCCCATCTTCCTGGTAGCGAAGTTCTTCCATACTCACCCAACCTAAACCTTGGATGAAGCCACCAACAATCTGTCCTCTGTCTATACCCGGATTGATTGAATGACCAATATCTAACAACAAATCGGCTCTTTCTAACGTCCATTGACCTGTGAAGCGGTCAATCTCTACTTCAGCAACGCATGCCCCTGTAGTGTAGTAATGGAATGGGCTACCTTTTCCTGTGGCTTGATTAAATCCAACACCCGGAGTCCTGTAAAATCCTCTTTCACCAAGATTCACCCGGTTTTTATAAGCTTGCAGTGCTAGTTCCGCAAAAGTTATCTGTTTCTCAGGGTACCTACGATCCCAAATTTTGCCTTCAGAAAATTCAATAGCTTCTGAGGATTTAGAAAGTCCAACTTGGGGATCTGCAAAAAGTTCTGCGGCAAAGTCGGCCAGACGGGATCTTATGGCTTGGCAAGCATTGGCTGCTGCCATTCCATTAAGATCTGTGCCTGCAGAGGCAGCTGTGGGAGAGGTATTATGATTCTTCTCCGTCGAGGTCGTCATGTACTTGACTTGCTCTGAGGGCACTCCCAGTTCCTCTGCTACGATCTGACGAATTTTAACCGTTAGACCCTGCCCCATCTCGGTTCCACCTGTTGAAACCTGTACACTNCCATCCTTTAGNATATTGATGAGTGCATTCGCCTGATTGAGAAAAGTAGCTGTGAAAGATATCCCAAACTTCATGGGAGTCANCGAAATTCCCTGAAGATGAGTCAGAGATGTCTCGTTAAGCTGCCTAATCTTTTCAAGTCTTGCCTTATAATCAGAGCTTTCGTGGATTTGATTCAGAATCTGAGGCAACCGGCTCTCTACTTTCTGACCATAGGGGGAGAGATCTCTTGGAGAATTTCCGTAACAGTTTTGATTGCGAATTCGATAAGGATCACACATTAATTTTGCCGCGATATCCTCCATCAAGTTTTCAATCACGGCCATTCCTTGAGGGCCTCCAAATCCCCGAAAAGCTGTATTTGGCGGCAGATGAGTTTTGCAGACATGGCCCCTGAGCGATATGTTTGGGATGAAATAAGCGTTGTCAACGTGCAGCAGAGCTCGCTCCATAATTGCTAATGAAAGATCCGTGTAAGCTCCTCCGTTAGAATGTAAATCCACTTTCAGGCCCAAAAGATTCCCTTCTTTATCAACTGCAGCCCGATATTCACTTCGGAAAGGATGTCGTTTTCCGGTAACGTGCATATCCGTGTCTTTGTCGTAAGCAATGCGGGCAGATCTTCCAGTTTTCTTGGTGACTAATGCAGCCATCAATGCTGGCAATGCCGCTTGCGTCTCTTTACCTCCGAAGGCTCCTCCCATTCTTCGACAGGTACAGATAGCCTCATTGAAACCAATTCCAAGCATGTGAGCCACAACTTCCTGAAGCTCTGTTGGATTTTGTGTCGAGGCCTGAATCAAGATCTCATTGCCTTCGCCAGGGTGTGCTATGACCGCTTGGGATTCCAAATAGAATTGCTCTTGGCCGTTGCTGTAAAATACTCCCTTAATTTGATGATCGGCTTTGCACCAAGCTCCTTCAAAATCACCACGCTTGATCTCTCGAGGAGTACCCAAGAAAGAATTTTGTTTAAGCGCTTGAGAAATCGACAGCCATGGCGTTTTTTCCTCAACTTTAATCTGAACCTGTAGGCGCGCTTGCCTGAGCGCACTAGAATTTTCAGCAGCTAAGACCACAATCGGCTGTCCAACATACTCACAGACATCTTTCACCAAGAACGGTTCATCAGCAATAACAGGCCCGAACAAGTTCGCTCCAGGTATATCTTGCCAAGTGAAGGCTCCTACAAAGCCAGGAATCCGATGAAGGCTGCTCAAATCTATTCGCTTCAGGAACCCATGAGCAACTGGACTGCCGACAAAGCTCACTACNAANTCTCCAGCATTTTCGATAATGTCGTCTGTGTAGAGTGCTGCCCCAGTGACCTGTATTTCAGCAGAGTCATGGGCAAGGCTTTTACCNGTTTCCATGCCTTATNATNAACTCTCTAAATGTTTCATTATGCCGCCACNGAAATCTCTTCATAAAAGAATTTTTTGAGGATCGTCTCTGCCAANCGATTTCGGTATTGATTTGATGACCGTACATCCGAAATGGGAGTNATTTCAGCCACAGCCATTTTACCAGCTTTTTCAATCAAGTCCTTNGTACATGGTTTACTTCGGAGGACTTTTTCGGTTTTANTCATTCGAATGACGGTTGGCCCTACACCTCCATAAGCCAATCTAATTTGTTGNAATCGACCTTCAACTATTTGCCATTGGATGGCAGCTGTGAATGTGGAGATATCCAAATCCCTCCTCTTAGAGACCTTAAATAAGCGCTGTGACAAATTCTGATGAGATTTTTGAATTCTAATNGCTCCAATCAATTCACTTTGTCGAAGATCTAGTAATTTGTAGCCTTTATAAAACTTTTCGATTGGAATCCAGCGCCAATTTTCACCATCACAAGCCCCAATTTCCGCCTCACTCACGTATAGCCAAGGCAAGCTGTCAGCTACCGGTGACGCATTGGCCAGATTACCCGCAACGGTTCCTCGATTGCGGATTTGAGGGGATGCGAAGAGATTCAACATTTCTTTTACATTTGGCCAATTTACCAAAGCCCACTCTTCCAATTNCCTCCAACTGACATTNCCGCCAANAATCAGATGGTTTCCTTCTTCACGGATCCCACACAGTTCAGAAATTTCACTTGTCGCAATNAATTCTTTGGGATCGNNTCTTTCTTTATTGATCTGGACACATAGGTCAGTTCCCCCAGCCAACCATCTAGCTTCTGGGTGCTTACGTTTGATTTCTACGGCNTCTCTGAGGGTTCTGGGCCTCCAACACTTTCTGGGGATTCCCTGCTCTAGTGGATCAACTTCTTGCAATCCAAAAGNTAACTTTGTCTCTTCTTTGAGTTGTTTTACGATTGCGCCAGGAGGGTATTGGTCNGCAAGTTTCCAGGAATTAATTTTTTTAGCGGCTTCTGCAGAATCAATGATCGCTTCATAGCCCGTACACCTACAGAGGTTACCGACCAATGCTTCTTTTGAAGTTAATTTTTTCCTTGTGGATTCTGAATCTACTAGAGTGTTTGCGGCCAGTGCCATNACGATTCCAGGGGTACAGTAGCCACATTGTGAACCAAACCCATCTCGCATTGCCTGCTGAACNGGATGCAGCCGATCTCCCCAGGCTAAACCTTCGATTGTGATTACGTGAAGTCCATCCAATTGGTGAACGTTCAAAATACANCTATTGACTGCTTCATATTTAATATTTTCTGCTCTCGGATATCCCAACAATACCGTACAAGCNCCACAGTCCCCCTCTGCACAAACGATCTTTGTTCCGGTCAATTGTCTGTCTTTTCGGAGCCANGTTGACAAAGTCTGAAAAACCGCTAAGCCTTTCGCCCTAATTGGTCGACCNTTACAAAAGAAAAATACGTATTCGCGTGTCATTTTAANTATTTCGAATTNAAGCTNANANATGTTGTTNAAGCCATCCACCAAGTTGATTTCGCTCGTCCTGGGTCATCCCTGTTAGATTTGCNAGTGGCATTATGTGCGAGGTAACCGCCTGAGCCTGTANCTGAGAAGCATATTGTTTAAGATGAGCGACAGTCTCTAGAACAACACCCTTTGGCGGAGCAGAGAAACCCGGTTGAGTTGGCATAGTCGCGTGACAAGAAGTNCATCGACGCTGCACAATGCTGATCGCGTGGCTGTCACTAACCATTTGTGCGGTCACTGTCGTTTCTCGCATCCAAGGGCCAGAGAGAATCACAACGGCAACGGTTGCTAANGCTGCACTTGGCAAAAGCCATTTTGGAGGNTTCCCCTGGTGGCGTAAATTGAAATAGTGCTTGACGACAATCCCAATCACTGACAGCGAGCCNAAAATNAACCAGTGGTAGGAATGGCCAAAGGTCGTTGGGAAATGATTGCTGATCATGATCAGCAAAACAGGGAGTGTCAGGTAATTATTGTGTCTGGAGCGCTGAAGACCCTGCTTTCCCATTTTACCATCAGGGAACTCCCCAGCTAGCATTGCCCCTACCATCTTCTTTTGTACAGGGATGATGACAAAGAACACGTTTCCTACCATCATGGAACCAATCATTCCTCCTACGGTGATGTAGGTGGCCCTCCCGCTCAAAAATTGACCCAATCCCCAAGCAACTATTGGTAATGCAATGATGAACAAGTAAAGCATCCAATCGTTGCGCTGCCCAAAATGAGACCGACATAGCCGATCATAAATCAGCCAGCCTAAGAGCATAGCACTCAGATTAATCGCAATCGCTTGCCAGCCAGACAAATCAGCGACCGAAGGATCTACCATGTAGGATTCGGCCTGCCAGAAATAAACGATGATCAGCAGTGCCATACCACTGACCCAGGTCATGTAAGCTTCCCACTTGAACCAATGAAGCTTCTCTGGAAGCTTTTCTGGTGCTACCTGGTATTTCTGTGAATGGTAGAATCCACCTCCATGAACCGCCCACAAATCCCCTGCAATGCCAGGTGGATTGGGCCCTTTTCGATTCAGTTGTCCCTCAACCCAATTGAAGTAGAATGAAGCCCCTATCCAAGCAATTCCAGTGATCATGTGGATCCAGCGAACCACAAGATTCAACCACTCGTGAATATGTGCTTCAATCACTGGTGGCTCCGGTAGGCCCATTTAGCTGTACGCTGCTCAATTGCTGCGAAAATGGCATACATCACGATTCCTTCGAAAGCAAGGACCAGTAAACCTGCGAAGACCAAGGGAACTTCAAAATTTGCTTGGGCTGAGAGCATTAGATGTCCAACCCCATGATTCGAGGCAACGGTTTCAGACACGACTGCCCCAACAAACGCCAAAGTAATAGCAACCTTGAGTGATCCAAAAAAGAATGGCATCGCTCCGGGAATCCCTACTTTTAACATAATATCAAGCTTGCTGGCCCCCAAAGACCGCAAGACATCTTCCAACTCAGGTTCAGTCGTAGCTAGACCGGTTGCAACATTGACTACGATTGGAAAAAAAGAAATCAAAAAAGCCGTAAGAACAGCTGGCACAATCCCAATTCCAAACCAAAGCACTAGAATTGGTACGACAGCCACCTTTGGAATGCTGTTGAAGCCAACCATCACTGGATAAAGCCCCCGATAAATTGTTTTAGACCAGCCAATCAACAATCCGAGGAGTAACCCAAAAACCACAGCAATCCCAAATCCCAGAGAAGTAGAAAGCAGAGTGTAAAGAGAGTCTTCGATAAGTGCCTCGTGAAATGTAAGCATCGCATCAAAGATGATGGTAGGAGCTGGTAGGAAATATTCTGGAATACCCCCCAATCGACAGATGATTTCCCAAAGAAGAAACATCACTACTGTGACGACCCATGGTGACAGTCTTTCTAAAGTACGCTTCTGCATCAATTTATTTGATTAGGCTTTTCTTGCAGTCCGAATTTGGTCACGAAGCTGGTGAACAATGTCCACAAATTCTTTTTCAAAACGAATGTCAAGGTCTCGGGGCCTTTCAAAAGGAATCTTAAGTTCCATAATCACCCTACCAGGCCGATTACTCATCACCAAGACTCTATCTGCCAAAAAAGCCGATTCGATNAAGTCATGNGTAACNAAAAGGACAGTAAATTTTCTCTCNTGCCAGAGGTCANGAAGCACACACCANAGCTCTTCTCGNGTGAANGCATCAAGGGCCCCAAAGGGCTCATCNAGCATCAATACTTCAGGTTNGTGGATCAGAGCCCTACAAAGTGAGGCTCTCTGGCGCATGCCTCCCGACANTTCCCAAGGGTATTTCTCAGCAACACCTTTCAACCCAACGGAGCTTAGTAAATCTATCGCTTNATTGACGTGAGCCTCCCGTTTCTTGCGGAAAGNTTCACGATGAGGTCTTGCAATCTCTAACGGCAGTAAAAGGTTGTTTAGAGTCGTTCTCCACGGAAGCATCACNGAATTCTGGAATGCCATCCCAACATTTCCCAAGGGGCGGTTGACTTCCTTATCAGCAACCACCACAGAACCCTGANCTGCNTTGAGNAGGCCAGACATAAGCTTCATGAATGTTGACTTGCCACAGCCACTAGGTCCGACAAGAGCGACGAATTCTCCCTTGGACATCTGGAGNGAAGTGTTCTCCAATACGGGTGGATCACCTAAGGCATAAGACACCGAAACCNTNTTGATATCTACGAAATGGGTCACTTCAGTTNATCTTTCTTTGACTCATCGCGGNCAGAAACTTACTTGTAAAGACCGAAGNNGCGGTTGGTTGGTTTGAANAATCATAGGTTANACCAACCTGGTTGATCGATGCAGCCAGACGNCCGCCCTCCACATCTCCAAATCCTCGTTCTTTCACTTCAGCTGTAATCACGTTGTCACGAATAGCCATCTCCAAGCGCTCCAATTCAACGTTACGGCGAGCAATTTTGTTCCTCTTCATTAAATGATCAATTGCGGAATTGGGATCTGCAATTGTATCAAGCCAGCCNCGGATAATTGCTTTGACAAATCCTTTAACGAGTTGTGGGTTTTCAGTTGCAAACNNAGGATTCACTATCACAGTGTTACCATAAAGNTTTAGTCCATAATCAGACATNAACATCACATTGATATCTTCTTCCTTCACTCCCTTTGATTTCAAATTCAAGAAGGCTGAAAAGGAGAANCCTGTGATCGCATCCACCTCTCCAGCTGCAAGCATAGGCTCCCGAACTGGAAATCCGACGTTCTCAATNNTCACCTTATTCGCCTTTATGTTGTTTGCTGCAACAAAGGCTTTCCATTGCGCGTAAGCGCNATCAGGAGCGGGAGCACCGAGNATTTTACCCTCCAGATCTTTAGGCCTTACCACTCCACTTTTATTAAGTGAAATAATAGCAAATGGAGGNTTGTTGTAGACCATTAAAATTCCTTTGAGGTCAATAGTTGGATTTTTGTCTCGGAATTTGATGAGTGAATTGATGTCAGCAAAACCAAATTCGTACGCTCCTCCAGTAACTCGTGGAATGGCTTCCAGGGACCCTTTNCCTGTGTCAATGGTTACATCCAGCCCNTCAGCCTCAAAATATCCTTTNTCCAAAGCAACAAAGTATGGGGCTGCGGGGCCTTCAAATTTCCAATCCAGCGAAAATTTGATAGGAGTCAAAGCAAAAGCGGATGTTACACACATTATTGTTGCTAATAGGATCGTTAGAAATCGCATGGAGCACTCCTTGGTTTATTAAATTTAGTAACTCTCACTCATCATTTGAGATGAAAGAATCCGGTATCAACAACAAATTCTAGACCATCTTGAGAGTAGCTTAAATCGTCAATGATTCAGGGGGTGAGGAGGTTTTTCGAACGCAAAGGCTGAAAATTTGAGGGTAGAATGTAATCAGTTGCCCAAGAATTTGGCAGCGAGGTGCTTTAAAAGAATTGAAACTTACTGGGGCGAAATCTTTCTTGTACTATTCATACAATAATAAAATTTTATCACGTCATAATTTCAGTAAGTTCAAGAGCAACAGTCGTAAATTTTGATTAAAATTGATACCAAACCGAACTTATGAATTAATTTTGTGCGAATACCGTCTATTATGAGCAGTGATGGGAAATCAAATAATAAGAGTTAGTTTCAGTGAAATAGATTTCTAACATCGTTTAATTATCTTAAAAAGTTATTTGAAGGCAACAGACTTTATCAGCAGTTGGAATTGGGGGCAACAAAGAATTATTTCAATGATGTAGTAAAAGCTTATTATTTTACTTTTTTGAAACTTTATTCAATTTTTATTGGACCCATCTTTTGGAACGCTCTTCAGCTCGTAACCAACCTGTCATACGAGTTCTTCTATTGTCTTCAGAAATATTGCCTTCAAATTTTCGATCCTCATGCCAACAACTTTTAAGAGACTCAATGCTTGGCCATACATTAACTGCTAATCCAGCCAGAAAAGCGGCTCCAAGAGCAGTGCTCTCAGCATTTTTGGGACGTCTGACAGTTTTACCCAAGAGATCGGCTTGATCTTGAGCCAGGAAATTATTTGCCGAGGCTCCCCCATCAATTTTTAATTCTTGGAGGGGGTAACCGAGGTCGGCCTCCATACATTGGAGAACTTCCGCAGACTGATAAGCAATTGCTTCCAGTGCAGCTCTAACGATGTGGGCCTTGCTGGTGTTTCGAGTTAGCCCAATGATTAAGCCTCTAGCATAAGCATCCCAATGGGGTGCGCCCAAACCTACGAAAGCTGGCACCACGTAACATCCATCTGAATTCTCAACACTCAAAGCTATATTCTCTGTTTCAGAGGCATTCTGAAATAATTCCATTTTGTCTCGAAGCCACTGAATTAGGGATCCCGCAACGAAAACTGCTCCTTCAAGGGCATAGGTACGTTCTTCTCCAATCTGCCAAGCAATTGTTGAGAGTAATTGATGATTTGAATAAACTGGCTTTGGTCCGGCATTGAGCATCAAAAAACAACCGGTACCATATGTATTTTTAGCTTGCCCCACATCAAAACACGCCTGTCCAAATAATGCTGCTTGCTGGTCACCTGCTATTCCAGCAATGGGTAATGATTTACCGAGGATAGAATTTTCAATCTCAGCAATTGTTCCGCTAGAGGGGACAATTTCAGGCAATGCTGCTAACTCAACACCAAATACTGCAAGCAATTCCTCATCCCAGGATGCTGTTTTAAGACCGCACAGCATTGTTCTGGAAGCATTGGTCACATCTGTTTTGAACACTTTCCCTGCGGTCAGTTTCCAGATCAACCACGAATCAACAGTTCCAAAACAAATTTCTCCAGCTTTCATTCTTTTGTATAGTCCAGGTACCTCATTTAGTAACCAACGCATCTTGCTAGCTGCAAAATAGGGATCCAAAACCAATCCGGTCTTTTTACGAATCAATGATTCTTTGCCTTCAGCTTTTAGTTGCTCACAGATTGCCGTGGAGCGTCTACATTGCCAAACAATCGCAGGCGCAAGTGGTTTTCCTGTGGCTTTTTCCCAGACAACCGTAGTTTCACGCTGATTTGTGATCCCCAACCCGACAACATCTTTAATGGTCAGATTAGTTTTTTGCATCACATCAAGCATTGTTTTCTTTTGAGTTTCCCAGATCTGAAGCGGATCCTGCTCTACCCACCCAGCTTGTGGATAGTGGCAATCAAGAGGAGTGCTGGATTGACATATAATTTCCCCCTTAGGGTTCACAAGCACAGTTCGAGAACTTGTTGTTCCCTGGTCCAGGGCCATGATAAGTGTCATAGATCTTTTCCTAAATTCAACTGTTATTGGTTTTCTTTTTGATTATCACGATNGGTATTAGGGCAATCAAGNATNNGTANAGANGTAGTTNAGGTCAAAATATCNGAGTAGCANTGNGATAATANAGTTGCCAAATCCTTCTTCATAACTCCATGANAATTTGTCCTATNACATCCTCCAAATCTAANTTTTTTGCATTTGCAACTCAGTTTCCANNAGAGGTAAAGAGAGTTGATCCTTCATGTCATCATCCATGTCCAGTTCAGCCAGAGTGGGTAAATCTTTCAAAGACTGAAGACTGAAAACCTCCAAAAANGTCTTTGTGGTTGAATAAAGTGTTGGTTTTCCNGGTAATTCAGCTCTGCCACTAATTCGGACCAATCTCCGCTGCAGTAGTGTTCTCANAGTACTGGAAGAATCGACACCTCTTAGAAATTCGATTTGTGCCCGGGTGACNGGTTGCTTGTAGGCAACNATTGAAAGAGTTTCCAGATTCGCNGGGGTCAGTCGAAATGGTTTGATAGCATCTACCTTTCGGATCCACTCTCGGACCCTTGAAACTGTCCTCATATGGAAACCCCCAGCAACTTCTTCAATTCTAAAAANTCGCCCTGTAAGCTCATATTCTAAGTTGAGTTTCTGGACAGCCTGACGCAACTCTTTCGTTGATGGTTCTAAGCCCACCAAGTCTTTTAGCTGCTGAATTGTTAATGCACGNGAGGTAACAAATAGGAGNGTCTCAATGACTTCTGTCAGCTTTTTTTCNTCGACCATCCAAGCTTCTCAATTTTTCGTTTCCTAGTGGAACCAGTATCAACTCCCCAAGATTTCTGCGNGTCCNAGCTANGTTTTAGGGAACTTNNGGAGCACGTCCTGTTTTTTCTAAATTCACGATTGCTCCAGTAATNATCTTAGGGGAACCTTTCTCGTTGCGTTGCGTAACAAAGCCTTGGTCATGAAAATAGCGATAGTTGCCTGATTTTGTTCGCAATCGATAACGAATATCATAGGCCTCAGAGTCGCCAGTCAGCAAATTACGCATACTGTTCATGGCACTTTCGTAGTCATCAGGATGAATCAATTGAACGAAGTCTTTGACAGTTTTCAATTCATCGGTCTTGAAACCAAGCCAATGCGCCTTATCAGGATGATAAATTAACTCCTTGCTGTCATAATTCCATTCCAACCAAGCAACTTTTCCCACTTCGTTTGTGAGAGTCATGCGCTTGTTACTAAGTTCAACTTCCTCAATCAATTCTTCTTGTTTTCTCCGATATCTGCGAATTTCTGTAATATTTATCAGAACAAGCACAGCCCCATGGATGTTCCACATATCTAAGTATTTCCTGGGGCATATTTTCAGGCGCTGCAATACTATCTGCAATACCCGTCTGAATCTCAGATTTCGGCATCCCATCAAACTGGGCCGATTCTGGTGTTTGAACCAACACGTATCCTCCCAACTCTTTAACTACTCGCCCCCCAAGGTCCCATCTGTACCAGTGCCTGACAAAATAACAGCAATCACCTGATTTTCCTGATCACGAGCCAGAGAACGAAAGAAAATATCAATTGGGAGATTTATTCCAGAAACTGTTGCCTGTTCAACTAAATAAAGTTTTCCTTCCTCAATTGTGAGTTGTCTCTTAGGTGGAATCAAGTAGACGGTATCTGGATTGACTAACGATCCAGATACCGCGTGCTGTACTTTCATTCGAGTGTGCTTGGACAGCAGTTATACCATCATGGACTTGTAGTCCGGGGAAAGATGCTGCACCACTACGAAAGCAAGCCCATTGTCAGGTGGCATTTTATTAAAGAATTTTTCCAGGGAGTCCAATCCTCCTGCCGAAGCACCAAGCCCAACAACAAAACGTGGTGATTTATTAGATGCTTTCTTTGAATTTTTGGCATCAGTAGAATCAGAACTCATAGAGAATCTTCTTTCAGTGAAAATGAGTCACATCTCAAAATGACCAAATCATATTTCTTAAAATTGAAATAACAATTAACACCAAAACCACCGACAGATCCATCCCAGCTAAAGGTGGAACTTTTTTTCTGACCGGGGTTAGTACTGGCTCTGTCAAGCGATCAAGAAAGCGAACAATCGGATTATATGGATTTACAGGGAACCAAGAGACAATCGCTTTGCCTAATAGAATTAGGCTATAGGCACCCAGAAGAGCATCAACCAGTTGAGTCAGTGTTGAAGGCATTTTTTATGAACCAAAAATATTAAATGTGTAGTAAAATTTTTAAGCTGAAAAGACTAAATATTGCTACACAGATCAATTTGAAAAGGCAATCACCGGTTAAGTATATGTCTCCTTTTTCTAATTGATGATTCGGAGCATACCAAGATTTAAGCTGGTGCAGAACTTGCGAAATGTTCGATCAAGAAGTACATTAATTATGATTTAAGTTTGCTTCAATAATGTTATAGCCAATTCGAGATTTGCAGTTTTGTAAACTCAAAAGTTCCTAACAAACATACCTTACCTGTCTTTCCTTTTCAGGATGGACAGCATTCTCCACAGGAATATGCATGTCAAATTCTCCCAGTGCTTCTTCCTTTCAAAACGCCCTAAAAATGCCAATGTTGCCAATGCGTGACATTGTTGTATTTCCGCACATGACCGCGCCTTTTTTCATCGGCCGAGCTTTATCGATTGCTGCCTTGGAGAAAGCTTTAGCATCTGATCGCAAGATTTTTGTAATCGCTCAAGAGGATCCTCTTGTTGAAATTCCCGGTGAAAATGATTTGTTCGAAATGGGAACAATTGGTCAAGTGCTTCAGATCATGAGACTACACAATGGAACAATTAAAGCGCTGTTTGAAGCTCACCAACGTGGACGACTCATTGAAGCTAGAATGGAAGAACCATATTACACTGGAGTTATTGAACCTGTCGAAGAAATTGATGAGGAAAGTCCTGAAATGGTTGCTCTCTCCAAAAACGTTCGTAGTGAATTAAAGCGCTATCTCAAAGATGTCAAGAAGCACACCGAAGGAATTGAGAAATTATCAATTGAAAGTGACCCCACTCATCGACTGGCAGATCGAATAGCACCACTACTAGACATGGATCTGCAGCGTAAGCAAAAGTTGCTGGAAACCACATCACCTCAGCAACGTCTGGAAATGGTCTATGAACGGATGATCGAAGAAGCTGAGTTCAAAAAAGTAGAGAAAAAGCTTAAAGAAAGAGTTCAGGGACAAATTGGACGCACCCAGAAAGAATATTATTTGAATGAGCAGGTAAAGGCTATCCAAAGAGAGTTAGGTCAAGAAGACGGTAAAGCTGAAATTGAGGAATACCAGAAAAAAATCAATGAACTTCCTCTATCACAAGAAGCAAAAGAAATTGGCAATCGTGAATTGAAAAAACTGAAGATGATGCCACCAATGTCAGCAGAAGCGAACGTAGTTAGAAATTATATTGATTGGCTTCTTTCAATGCCTTGGGAGCAAAAGACTGAGGATCAATTTGATCTGAATGCTGCCGAGAAAATTCTCAATCAATTCCATTATGGGTTGGAAAAAGTTAAGGAAAGAATTATCGAATATTTGGCTGTAGCAACGCAAGTTGGCGAAATCCGTGGCCCAATTATTTGTCTAGTGGGTCCCCCTGGAGTCGGAAAGACTTCCCTTGCCAAGTCTGTTGCTGAAGCGCTTGGGAGAAAATTTATTCGATTGAGTCTAGGTGGGGTGAGAGATGAAGCTGAGATACGTGGCCATCGCCGAACCTATATTGGAGCGATGCCTGGTAAAATTATTCAATCACTCAGGAAATCAAAAAGCTCTAACCCTCTGATGCTACTGGATGAAATTGACAAAATGAATAGAGGAGTCATGGGTGATCCGGCAGCGGCGCTGCTTGAAGTTTTAGATCCAGAGCAAAATCATAGCTTTATGGATCACTATCTTGAAATAGAATATGACCTTTCTAATGTTCTTTTCTTCTGCACAGCAAATGTAGCTCAGAACATTCCTGCCGCACTTAAAGATCGGATGGAGACAATCACATTATCTGGATACACAGAGTTAGAAAAAGAACACATTTCAAGTCAACACCTTATTCCCAAACAGATCCTAGAAAACGGACTCAAAAATGATCAAATCAGTCTACGTCCACAAGCAGTTTCTGAGATAATACAAAGATACACAAGGGAAGCAGGGGTTCGGAACCTTGAAAGAGAAATTTCCAAAATTTGCCGAAAAGTGGCTACTCAAATAGTAACTAAGCAAACCAAACAGAAGGTGATCGTAAACCAGAAATCCAAAATGATTCTCATTTTAATATTAAAGCAGATATAGTAATCAAGTCCAATCAAGTCCAATCAGAACCAACCACAGAACCAACCACAGAACCAACCACAGAACCAACCAAAGAACCGACCAAAGAACCGACCAAAGAACCAACC
>NYVT01000038.1:0-47978 GCA_002684675.1 Deltaproteobacteria bacterium | reverse complement strand
CAGCTTTCTCAGCGAGAGTTTTACTTTTCATATAAGTATTTATATTGCTTGATTTCTCATCAGTCCAACTTTCACTATTTATAGTTCCAGTGTCCTCATTACTGTCCAAAATTTTTCCCATCATTGCAACAATGCTAGAAGTAACAATAACCTTCTTCACTTTTGCCTTTTGGGCAGATTTCAGTACCCGTAATGTACCTTCGCGTGCAGGTTTAATATATTCATCTTCATTAGTTGGCTCCCTCACGAAATAAGGTGAAGCAACATGTAATACAGATTCACAACCTTCAACAGCATCATCCCAACCTTCATCACTAAGTAAGTTGAGCTTAACGAATTCTAGATTTTCATCAGGATCTATTTCTTTTTTTATACCATTGATAACTTCATCTTTTCTCTCTAAATCCCGAAGACTNCCTTTCACGTAGTANCCTTCTTTCAAAAGTTCAACTGCACAGTGTTGTCCTATGTAACCAGAAATTCCTGTAACTAATACTTTTTTCATCTTTNTCTTGTTTCNTANTTTTGNTNCTTCAAATTNNTTGATNAAGAGNNNTTNTNGNNATGATANATTATANGNTTATTTNNTTCTGNACATATTATTTTTTCCTCAAGATTTAGAANTTTTTCCNTTAAATAAAAAGAATTANGACTGATTTNCAGTGGNAACTCAGAACAGTTTNTTTGTTGAACTTTATAACCTGATTAANGTGAGTTTTGGATAACTTNGGAGGCTACTGACATCCTGTGAGAGAAATGATCTTGCNTCCACTCACCTCAGGAGACTCCGATGGATTTGACCANCGTGTTTCGTGNCATTGNTGATTTTTGAAGCCAGTTCTCTCTCGAAGTCNCCTNTGGCATTTTGCCCCCACCTGCTCCCAAACGNCAGCGCCCCACAGNCCTAAGCTTAAGCGNGGGATCTTGACGGTTCTGGTTATGTNCCACCNCTCTGGGGGACTGCACAACTTCAAGGGCTATCATACGCAGAGGGTGATCCCTTACTNGAATTGNGAGTTTNCCCAAGCACCAAGTTACACTTGCTTCATCCAACTTCCCCCTCGAAGTCTGTGGCCTCTTTTGCACNACTTGGTAAGNCCTCGTGGTNAGGTNAGCNGAATCATTTTCGTTGACTCNACCTCTGTCAAAGATTGCCACAATGCTNGNATCCGTGCTCACAAGNTCTTCAACNGCTTTGCCAAGAAAGGGAAATCCNCTGTAGGTGGTTCTTCGGATTCAAAATACACNTGATCATCAACTACCGTGGTGACCTGCTGGAAGTTCNCTTAACTCCTGGNACCGCAGTCCGATCAATGCCTTTGTGCATCTGCTCACTGGCTTTACCGCTTANATTTGGTAGGAAAAGNGGCCNGAGCTCTTTTGGACTAAGAAAGATTGGGGGAATCCTCAATCAANTCAACNCTNACCAAAAACCGTTGCTGGCATAGCTTATTTAAAACCNANGTTAANTAACNTNAACTCTTTCTTNAAAGCTTTCAACATAAAAAACCAGTTAGTATAAAATAAATGATAANCTTNCAAAGCTTTTGAGAGGACGCCCAAAAAAGGTTGAACACCAAAATGTTGTTGAGATTGCCATGCACCTTTTATGTTGCAGAGCTATCTGATCGCNGNATTGGTGATCACTCTTTTGATGATCTTGGTTTTGGGATGGCTACAGTTNGGCTTGATCAGCATNATCCCAAATTTTCTGCCNATTGTCCTAGGATTGGGAGTGANGCACTGGGTAGAACTGCCACTGGATCTGANGTCAATTTTGGTCGGAAGCATTGCCCTCGGGTTGGCGGTGGANGATACGATTCATTTCTTTCACAACTTTCAGCGTTATTNGNAAAANAACTGGTAATCCGGAAGAAGNGGTTCNTCNTACGCTCAATACNACTGGTAGGNCACTTCTCTTCACTAGCNTAGTACTCTCGNTTGGCTTCTTCAGCTACACTATTTCTGAAATGAACAACCTGTTCTCTTTCGGATTGATCACTGGGTTGACNATTCTCTTTGCTTTTCTAGCGGATTTGGTGGTTGNACTGGCTTTGNTGNGCCTNCTCCATTCAAAAAAGTAGAAGAAATTAAACACGGAAATTCTAATCACTCAGTAATTTTATCATCAAATTAGTAATTCCTAGCTAATTTTATAAATAAAATNATTATTTCAGTATTTTGAAATATTAATCACTTGGCAGAATTATTGGAGAGATAACAGGATTCACAATTTATTGAGTGCATATCTAGCCCTCATCTTTTCTTCTTTCCCAAAAGATTCGTCATGAAAAAGTGGAAAAAATCGGTCGATTACAACATGGAGCGCTGGGGATACTTGGTTGCCCGTTTCCGTTGGTTGGTGATCGCTCTCTCCTTGCTGGTAGTCGGGGGCTTCGCCTCACAGATGCGCCACCTCTATTTCGATGCTTCCAATGAAGCCTTTTTTAAAGGCGATGATCCCATTCTCGTCAATTACAACTCCTTCCGTGATCAGTTTGGAAGAGANGACCTAATCCTGGTGGGAGTCGACGCCCCAGAGGTTTTCAACACCGAGTTCNTGAGAAAACTTCAGGCAATGCANGATGATCTNGAGCGCGAAGTTCCCCACATTCGNGAAGTCAANAGTCTGCTCACTGTCAGATCCACTAGGGGTGCCGAAGACGAGTTGATTGTTGGTGATCTGATCGAAGAGATTCCAGAAGATTTGCAAAAGCTGGCAGCACTTAAGGACTATGTGCTCAGCAGTCCAACCTATCCAAATTGGGTGATCTCACCGGATGGCCAGTTGACCACGATCACACTGGAGCTGAATCCCTATGTGCTGCCAGAGAGTGGAGAAGAAGACCTACTTGGGGGCTTTGATGACACTGCGATGGATACTGACTTGATGGAAGGCTTTGATGAAGCAGCAGTTACTGATGGTTCTGATATGCAGGCAGTTACCTCCATCGAAGAGAATGAAGCAATCTTGGCCACAAAGGCTGTGATGGAACGCTACGAGGGAGAAGGCTTTCGTACTTTCATTTCTGGAGGTCCAGTCTATGGCTCTTCCATCCAGGATTCGATGCAGTCGAATCTACCCAANTTTTCGGGAATTTCGATTGGCCTGATGTTCCTGCTGTTGCTGATCCTATTTCGCCGAATTTCAGGAGTCCTACTGCCAATACTTTTGGTAGTATTGAGCATGGTGGTTACTCTTGGATTCATGGGAGCCTTCGGTCGTCCCTTCACAGTCATTAACCAGATCCTNCCGTCCTTCATTTTGGCGATTGGAGTTGCGGATGCGGTGCACGTGCTGACGATCTTCTACCGGCACCGGATGGCCGGTAATTCCAAGGGTGATTCAGTCGCATACGCCCTTAGCCATTCGGGGTTAGCAATTATGATGACGAGTTTCACCACTGCTGGAGGTTTGTGGTCATTTGCCAATGCGGCCTCTGCGCCGATTGCTGATTTGGGCATCTATGGAGGACTAGGGGTCCTGGCGGCAATGGCACTTACACTGACGTTGTTGCCTGCAATTTTGGCGGTACTGCCNGGTGGCCCTCAACCACTCTTTGGTCGTAAAGACCTAAATCAGGCTGAACACGCTCCTTCCTTGGCCGATCGTATATTGAGTAGTTGTGGAAAACTAGCGGTTAACCAGCCCAAACAGGTAATGATCGGTTGCGGNGTGGTGGTGATGATTGCTGCGGTAGGCGTTGCTCAATTGAGACCCTCCAACTGGCCGCTGCGCTGGTTTCCTGAAAATGCTGAATTCCGACAACATACACAGATCATTGATTCTCGCATGGGTGGCTCTTCGAACATCGAGGTGCTGCTCAATACAGGAAAGTCCGGTGGGCTCTACGAACCAGATTTCATGAATCGTCTTGACCAGTTGAACACAGTAGCTACCGAAGAGTTGCAGTTTCCCAAAGGAGAAGTCGTCGGCAAGGCACAGTCGGTTCTAGATGTGTTGAAAGAGTCCAACCGTGCATTGAACGAAAACCGAGCTGAGTTTTATGCGGTTCCTCAGGCCAGGGACCTGATTGCNCAGGAGATGTTTCTCTTCTCCAACAGTGGTTCAGATGATTTGGAGAAGTTGACTGATGTCGGTTTCAGTATGGCCCGACTGAGTCTCTACATTCCGAATTTGGATGCTATTGATTCGATTGTTTTTACAGAACAACTCGAGGAGAAAATTCAAAGCATCTTCGGTAATACGATTGAGTATTCGATCACAGGGATCGCCCAGCTCTGGGCAGGAACCATGACCAACGTGCTCAACAGCATGCGGAACAGCTACATCATTGCCCTGATCCTGATTACTGGACTGATGGTTGTCTTTCTGGGGAGTTGGAAAGTCGGCTTACTCAGTATGATTCCGAATCTAACTCCCATCCTGATCACCTTGGGCTTGATGGGCTTTCTCGACCTACCGCTTGATCCCTTCACAATCCTGATTGGCAGTATTGGTATCGGGTTGGTTGTGGATGACACCGTGCACTTCTTGAGTGTCTTCCAACGATACTTTGATCGCTATGGAGACGCAGCCCGGGCCATTCAGGAAACTTTGATGACGACCGGGAGAGCCTTGCTCTTCACCACGTTGATTCTCGTCGGTGGCTTTGCTTCCTACATGGCTGCAGACTTCGTCAATATCTTTGCCTTCGGTATGCTGTTGGTGGTCTGTATTGGCTCAGCCTTGATTCTGGATGTTCTTGCAGCACCAGCTTTAATGATGTTGGTCTACGGTAAGCAGCCTTCTGTGGAACAGACACGTGTCTACCCAAAAGAGAGCGAATTTGCGGAACTGAACTGATTGTCTCCAAGCTGTTTTCTTCTCCATAAACTTTTAGAGAAGCAGTTGTTTTTGGAAAAGGTCTTTGAATCTATTTAATCAATAGAAAGGTTATGATGAACAAGTGGATAAGTCTGGTTTTGGGAGCTTTCTTGTTAGGAGCTAGTCCCAGCGCCTGGGCCCTTACGGCAGATGAAATCATGCAACGAGTCAATGATCGTGAAGATGGTGACAACATCGTCATGGAAATGCAGATGGTGCTGATCAACAAGAACAATGAGCAGCGCGTGCGACGCATGCAGCAATATCGGCAAGACAAGGGGGAGGACTCCCAGAGTGTGATCTTTTTTGAAGAGCCGGCCGATGTCCGCAACACAGGCTTTCTGACTTACGATTACGATGACGATAGTAAGGACGACGACCAGTGGATGTATCTCCCTGCGCTCCGTAAAACCAAGCGGATCGCAGCCAGTGACAAAAGTGGTTCCTTCATGGGGTCAGATTTCAACTACTCGGATCTGACTTCCTACAATCTCAGTGATTACAGCTACAAGTTGCTCAAGGAGAACGACAAGGTCGATGGTTCCGATGCCTGGGTGATCTATTCCGAACCCAAAAACGACGATGTCAAGGAAGAGACTGGTTACACTAAGAGCGTGATCTGGGTACGTAAAGACAACTATGTGGTTGTTCGGGCCAAGAACTGGGTTCACAAGAGTCCAGATATCAAGTTCTTTGAGTTCAAGGATCTCCAACAGATCGAAGGAGTCTGGTTTTCCTCCGAGATCAAGGCCCAGCGACGTTTCGGCAAAGAGGTCGTGCATCAGACCATTCTACGACAGCAGAACATCCGGCTGAATCAGAATTTGGAGGAATCTCTCTTCAGTCAGCGTAGGTTGGAGCAGGGGCTTTGACGACATTCCAGAAGAGGATCTTTTGTCTTGGTTTGCTTCTCTCGGTTGGAACTGCTTTTGCCCAAGAAGAATCAGTAGATGACTTGCTCGAAGGTTTTGAGGAATCTCCCAGTGTTCATGAAGAATCAGTAGATGACTTGCTGGGTGATTTCGAAGAGTCAGAAGCTTCTACGAATGAACTGTTGGGTGGCTTCGAAGAGCCTGTTGAAACTCCTGATGTTGTAGATGACTTGCTTGATGGTTTTGAGGAGAGTTCGTCAATCAGTACTGAATCAGATAGACTCTCTTTGCCAACGGGTCTGGCAGGATCGACAGGAATCAACATCGCTTACGCATATGCTCAATTAGATCCTAATCCTGATAAACCAGATTATCGAGGTTTAAGAAAACTCCGCTTGTATTTGCAGTTGGAGTATCAATACGATCTTACGCCGAGCATCCGTTTTTTTGTAGATGGCAAGGCATTTAGAGATCTTGCCTACCAGTTTCTGGATCGGGAAGAATATTCAGAGGAGTACCTGAAAGCGTATGAACAAGAGACTGAACTTCGGGAAACCTTCCTGTCAACTTCCCTGGGCCCTAACATTGATGTAAAGTTTGGGCGTCAGATCAAAGTCTGGGGAAAGGCAGACCTGCTAAGCGTGGTCGATGTGTTGAATCCAACCGACAATCGTGAACCTGGACTGATTGATATCGACGACAGCCGCCTGCCAGTCACAATGACCCAAATTGATTACTACACAGGGGCCTGGAATCTGAACCTAGTTTTGATTCATGAAATCCGTTTTGGTAAATCCCCTGAATTTGGTAGTGAATTCTATTTTTCGGATGTTGAAAGTTCCCCTGAGGAAATACCAACGGAGACTGAATACGGCGCAGCCCTGAATGGTCACTTCACAGGTTGGGACCTCTCCTTCTATGCGGCCAGTGTCTACAACGATCAAGGCCGGGCGGATGGAGGCTTCCAACCGTCGCTGGGAATTTTTCCAGACAGAGTGATACACGACCGATTACAGCTCTTAGGGACTGCCTTCAGCACCGTTACGGGTAGTTGGATCGTGCGAGGGGAAATTGCGGATGTTCAAGGACTGCGGTTTACCAATTTTTCGAAGACCTTCTCACGGCAGGATCATGTGTTTGGTATAGAATACTCAGGTATTTCAGATGGTGCCTTGAGTTTTGAATTGGCTTGGGAATGGATTCGTGAGTTTGAAACTACACTGGAAGAAGCGCCGAATGAGCAGGAGCAGAGCACTGTTACGACAGCCATTCGCTTTCAGCAGGATTTTCTTAACCAGACTTTATCCTTCAACGTGATTGCCTTTCAGTTTGGGGAGTTTGGTTCATCCGGTTCATCTCAGCGAATTGGATTAGATTATGATTGGGCCGATGGTTTGAATGTTGGTGGAGGCATTTTGCTCTATCACGAAGGGGATACGTCCTACTCAAAACGTATCGCAAATAACGATCGTCTCTTCGCAGGTCTTAAGTACTCATTTTAAACTCTACCATATTATTTGCTGATAAAATTTCTAGTTTGTTAAAGTCGTTTAAACTCTCTCAGAAATTTGCTTGATGAATGAACCAAGCCCTAGATTCTTTGAAATCTTTTTTGAGTTTTTTTGAGTCTCCTCCCCGACAGGGTCCTGGGAATCTGATGTCTGCTTGAAAGGCTTTGTGTTTCTTTGAAGAGCTCCCAGATGTGCCAGAGATTCTTGATTTGGGTTGTGGAACAGGAAGTCAAACCTTACAGCTGGCTAAGCTAACTCAAGGATTAATCATCGCAGTCGACAACAATGCTGCAAGCATTGAAAAGCTAAACCAAAAGCTCGCCCAGCTCAGTCTAACGGATCCCATTTGGGGCCAAATTGGTGACATGGCAGAGCTTACTGTAACGCAATCAAGTTTTGATATGATCTGGTCAGAAGGTGCGCTCTACAACGTTGGCATTCAGAGCGGGCGCTTTCAATTTGTAAAGGCCCCTACTACGTAAAGGCGGCTATTTAGTATTTACAGATGCGGTCTGGTGTAAACCTAACCCACCATTAGAAATCAAATCCAATTTTGAGAGTGACTACCCGACAATGGGCTCAGTTGCGGATGTAGTCGCTTTGATCCAGAGCAGTCTTTAAGTCAGAATCCCTTCCCTTTGCCTCCAGGAGCCTGGTAGAATGATTTTTAAACCTCGATGGAAGAGATCATCGAAGAATCTCTCAGCAAATATGTGGATGATCCAGAAGCTTTGGAAATCCTGAAGCAACTTGCCTTGGAACTCGCTGCACATCGAAAAAATTCAGATTACTATAATTATGAATTTTTGTGGCTCAGTTATCTTAATCACCATCTAAAAAGTTTGCATCTTGGAAAAAGAAGATAATGAAGCCCACTCATGTTAATCGAGCTTTGCCTACTTCTCCACTAAGAATTTTTCAGCAGAAGGCCCATCCTCCAACTTGCTTTCATATTCCTCCTGCAACTGTCGCAATTCCAGAATCACTGCTCTGATGTCGGAAGAGTTTAGTACGTTTACTTCGATATTCTGACCCTGATGAGAGAGGCGCTGGCGACGATTCCGATGCGCTTCAGAGTGAAAATCTTGGACTTGGTAGACTTTGATTGGTCGACTGAAGCCTTTCGGGGTAATTTCATCGAAAGGTAAAAACTCAACATCTCCATCCAACAAACGCATCGTGGGCTCTGAAACCAAGATCTCGTTATTTGATGCAATGCTCTGAAGACGAGCTGCCAGGTTGACAGGGCTCCCTAGGGCTGTGTAATCCAATCGTTGGTCTGACCCAAAGTTTCCGACTGTGCAATAACCTGTCGCAATTCCCATCCTAACATTTAATCCTTCAGGAGCTCCCAGTCGATTCCAATATTTACTCAATTCATTCACACGCTGCCGCATTCGCACAGCCATTTCTACACATTTCATGGCATCTTCAGTTTCCCCATCAGAATTTGGATCACCAAAAAACACCATTACAGCGTCTCCGATGAACTTGTCAATTGTACCCCCACACTCTATGGCAATGGTGGTCATTTCCGAGAGATAGTTGTTAATGATTCGGGCCAATTTTTCTGGTTCTAATGTGTCAGACAGATCTGTAAAGCGAGCAATATCAGAAAAGAAGACTGTCAGATTTTTGCGTTGATGTGTTCCTAAGTCGCTGTGTGTGTTTGAAAAAATACTCTCATAAATTTGTGGGGATAGGTATTTTGCAAGTCGATTTGCTAGCATCTCCAACTGTTTACTTTTTTCTTCAATAACGCCTTGATCTCGCATTCTTTGTTCGAGCAAGTCTTCTTTCTCTTTACGAAGTTGCATCTCAATTGTGCGGTCTACAAACTGACCTTGTACCCCATTCAAGTAGGAAAAACTTTCATCGTGTGTCTGTGCAGATAGTAACGAATAAACCCGGGTTTCTCCTTCGATCTCAATTTCAATTTGGGGAATCAGAATAGAGCCATTTTCATTTAGTCCTGTCACGAACTCATCAATTTGCCTGCTAGGCAATCCGAGTTGTTCCAACACATCAGGGAAGTAAGCATTCGAGACATTGCCCAGGATGGGAAAGAATTTTTTGAAGTTTTTATTTACTCGCCGGATTTCCAAATCCCTGTTGGCAAAATAAGCAGCTGTGATCGCGTTTCTGAAGTTGAAGAAACTCAGCTCGATAATATTGTTTTGGTTAAATAATTCTTCTAAGTTCATGGTTTTTCTACTTTGCAGAAACTTCTTCATCAGGCCGTTTGGCTGTAGAATTTTTTCTTCTACTAAGTTTGCCAGTAATCGCTCCCCAGGTAGTCACACAATAAGGAGTGCAGTAGGTTAAAATGATTTTCCAAAATACTGGCCACTCACCATGCAAGAGGATGTTGTCACCATGATTGATTGTTGTCAAAATAGTGCCGATAACTAGCGCGGTCAAAAAGGCTTTCTTCGGGGTTCCATGGCCAAATGCCAGCTCCAGTAAATCATATTCAGTTCCACAGTGTCTGAGTGAAATATGCATTGAATTGCCTTGTAGCACTAATTTCCATTGTTTTGACTAGCCAGCACTGTTGGATCAATCAAACCTAGCACCTGAAGTCCATGTTGGAAGTATGGACCACTGGGGACGAATTTCTCCCCATGCACCACACGACAGCAGCATCGTACTACTTTTTAATATTCGATTGAAGAGTTGCTTACGTGTTTCCACCTCTAAAGTCATTGGTGATTGCAGTATTGGTCTTGAAAAGTTCAAAAGGCCCAGGTTGTGACGTGATTTAGCTCAATTCTTTAAAATTGAGCTAACCCGCCCATTCGTTTTACTCGATCTTGTGGGGATATGATTTCAGAAATCTTAGCCCCAAAATTTTCTTTACTAACGACCAATTCACCACGGGCTACTAACTTACCGTTCACAAAGATATCAAGATCTTCACCGACGAAACGGTGGAGTTCAACAATAGATCCTTGCCCAAGAGAAATCAGATCTTTAATATCCATTCTGGTTCGTCCAACCTCAAAAGTCACCTTGAGAGGCATTTCCATCAGAAAGTCTACATTCACATTAGGTGGTGGAGATTCTTCTTCTTGAGAAGACAGATTTACATCAATAATGTTGGGAGGGTCGATGTTTTCCTGCAGAGAATTCTCGAAGTTATTACCATCAGTAGGATTTCCTTGCAGTGTTTCTTGTTCAATATTTGATTTCTGGTCTTCTACCCCTACATTTCCTGACGAATTTTTCTTCAAAGAGGAGAGGTTCTCTTCGGTGGAATCTACATTTTCAAGTGAGGGATCTTCGTGCCTTTCATCTTGCGATGTGACAGCTTGTGTCAACTCTTGTTCAATATTTGATTTCTGGTCTTCTACCCCTACACTTTCTGATTGTAGAGAGGGAGGCTTTTCGGTTTTTTCATCATCAATAACTTGATAAGTTTGTGTCTCCAGAGTCTCAATTGCTTGGCCATTTCCTGAGTTTCGGCGGAGTCCCTCTAGATGATTGGATTCAGGAATATTTTGGAAAGCCAGGCTTTTTTGAAAATCAGTTCTTTGAAAGTATTCATCAATGTGACTAACAAGTTCGGACCTCACCTTGTTGTTGAGTTGTTCAAGCAGGTCAGAGGCAACTTTGCTTGCTGTTGATTCCCTCTCGCTCATCGTAGGACTTCGAGCAGAATGTAGTGCTGATGGTGGGTTTTGGTCAGAGGATATTCTCTAAAAATATCTTGAGTGGCTTTTCTGTGACAATTTTTTGAATACAAGCAGCGGTTTCGTTGTCTAGGGTTCAATTCTATGCACCAACAGATCAATCCAGCGCATTACCTGAAGTCCATCTGCATATCGTGCGCCCTTCGGAATTTCTTCCTCACCCCTAACCACACGGCAGAAACAACGCAACTCTTCAGTCAACATTCCAGTGAAGGGTTGTGAACGTGTCTGCATTTCTAAGGTCATCGGTGGATGGTAACCCTGATCCCAAATTTCAAAGGGACGAGGATTCGGAGAGATCCGCCCCATCCAGCCGGTTCCATAGATTTCCATTCGATCAAAGCCCTCATGTGACATGGAATCAGGAGTCAGAAATCCAGCCGCAAAGGTAGCAATTTGACCGCTACTCCAACTGAGTTGAGCGAGTGCAAGGTCCATCACCCCAGCTGAGTTTCGATGCTGCTGGGTCTGAAATTTTTGGGGTTCCTCCGCATTCACTAACGATTGCACACAGTAAAGGTCGTGCACCATCGTCAGGAAGTAGGGATTTTCATCGGGATAGTGAGAGGCGTTAGAGGTGGGCCGCATCCGATAACATGATGCGTAGTCAAAGCCACCACGTTGCTGGCACTGGTACTGAAGCTCTCGGAACTCACTGTTGAAGAGCAGGATATGCCCCAGCATCAACCTCCCAAGTCGTGAAGCATTCAAGGCTTGTAAGGTCTCTGCTTCAGCAAGGCTGGGGGCAATAGGTTTTTCCAGCAAAACAAAAACATCGGCTCGCAGCAACTGCTGGGCAAGACAAACGTGCGAAGCTGTTGAGGATGCAACAATCCAAGCGTCTACAGATGTACTGTCGAGTGCAGAGCTCAGGTCAGAAAATTGGGGAATTTCTTGGAGAGACGCAGGGAGTTGGGAGAGCGCGTAAGGAGAAGATTCAACGATCGCACAAAGTTGTGCTTCACTCAGACTGTTGACGGTCAGCGCATGAAGCGTCCCGAAGTACCCAGCACCTAGGACACCAATTCGGACGGGAGGCATCGTCATACAGAACCCCTCAAGAATTTGTTCAGGTTTTCAGGGCTCCTTCCATCAGACCCTTGAAAAAGAGTTTCTGGGCCATAGCAAAGGCAATGATCCCGGGAAGGACAACGATCACATAGACCGCAGCAATCCGTGGCCAAGCCCATTGCCCCATCCCTCCTTGGGCCGAGGCTAGCACTACCGGCATAGTACGAACTTCCTGATCATTGGTCAGTGTTGCAGCGAGCAGGTACTCTCCCCAAGCAGTCACAAAGTTGACGATGATGATCACGACCAGCCCGTTCTTAGCCAGTGGGATTCCAATCAGCCAGAGGGTTCTCCAGGGGCCGGCTCCATCCATTCTGGCTGAATCAATCAACTCTCCAGGAATTAGCTGAAAGATGCTGCGCATGATCAGCACGCTCACTGCCAGATTCAGAGTGATGTAAGGCAGAATCAGTCCGTTGGTGCTGTTGATGAGGCTTAAGTAATCCTGAATTTCATAGACAGAAATGATTGAAACCACCCGAGTTGGAAAATACAGCGAGAGGACCAGAACTGTTACCAGAAAAAGGCTACCCTTAGGCTTCAGGTGGACAATTGCATAACCGGCGAGAACGGCACAGATGCAGGTGATTAGCACTGTTGCCGAGGTCACATAGATGCTGTTGAACAGGTTTTGTGGGAGAGTGTCGATCTTTTCAAAAACGTAGGCGTAGTGGTTGAAATCAAACTTACGAGGCCAGAGATTTCCACGCATCGAATCGGGCATGGACTTGATTGATAGCAGCAGCACCCAAGCCAGTGGCAGCAGGATCGTCAACATAAAAAACACGATCAACGAGTGCCGGATAATATTGGTGAGGGGAAATTCTTTTTTCATGAGTTGCCTGGAGGTCTGGTTGTTTTGCCAGCATCAATCACGTGAACGGAATATGTAAATCAGCCAAGTGACGAAGACCATCATCACAAGTGAGCCAACCATCCCGATGGCCGCAGCGAGTCCCTGTCGCCAGAGCCCTGTTTTGAAAGCTTGGTCGTACATGAAGATCGTCCAGGTGTACGTTGGTGATTCACGGTTGAAGCCTCCAAAAATCAAGTATTCGTCAATCACTCCCATCGAAGTACCAAAGCGCAGGATCACCAAGATCAGCATGATTGGTTGCAGACGCGGCAGTATGATGTGCCAGAAGACCTGCCATTCATTGGCACCATCAATTCGAGCTGCCTCTGGTAGGTCCTTGGGAATAGCAGCAAGCCCTGCGAGAAAAAAGACACTGTGATAGCCCAGACCCCACCAGACTTCCATGATCGCTACTGAGGGTAGTGTCAGGTCAGTTCCTCCCAACCACTGTGGGGCGTTGCGGTAGGTGAACCAGCCAGTTACTTCAATCAGAAAATGGTTGATAGGCCCAATCTGGTAGTTGTACATCCACTTCCAGAGCACAAAGACCAGTGTGCTCGGAATTACCGCCGGAATCAGCAGAATAACTCGGTAGATTGTGGCCAGTCGCTGGTTCTGAACCCCATGAATCAGAACTGCAAGCAGGAGGGGGACGATGATGGTTCCTGGTAGGAACATCGAGGTGAAATATGCAGCTCGTCCGAGACTGTCCCACATCAGTGGGTCGCTCAGCGCCTCAACATAGTTATCGAAGCCAACCCAATTGGCAGGGTCGTTTGTCAAGTACTTGTAGTCGGTAAAGCTGATCCAAACGACCCGGACAATTGGGTAGACCTGGTACCACACGAAGAAGAGGACAGTTGGTAGCAGAAAAGCCCAGTTGTTGTGCTCAAAAATCCAAGATTTTCGTGTGGAGCCATTGATGGCAAGATTCCCGGTAGTCACTTTCGCTGTATCCCCCCGTGTTGGCAACCAGAGCAGTGTTGCCCAGAGTACGTCTCAGAACATCCTCCGGGCAAGCGGTTTGGCGCAGGCTTAGCCCCGCTTCATCTCAGCTTGAACGGCATCGACCACGTTCTGCATGGCCACTCTTGGATTCTTCTCCTCACCCTTGAGGTAAGATTCCCAAATTGGTTTGCCAATTTGAAACTGCTGGAGACCAAATAGGTGATTGGTAATCGCCTTGGCTTGGTCCAACTGTCCGCGGACGAGGTCTACAAAGTCTGGTAGCCAATCTGGTCTGCTTGATTTCCAGCCAGCATAGAGAGACTTGTAGGGCGGAAGCTGTCCTGGGTGCGCAGTTTCTGTTCCAGCAATTGAATCCTTCCAGATTTGTTGGTCGTAGGTCAGTGCCTTGACGTATTCTGCAGCTTTTTCCTTATTCTGACCATGCTTAAAGAGGGCAGCTCCAGTGGTCCAGAAGACCGTGGAGCCCTCCCCACCAGCAAATCTTGGCAGTGGCCCCATTCTTAGGTCGCTTGGGTTGTCCCAGTACTGTGCCATCCTCAATGGAGCGTTGAAATACTTATTGTAGTATCCAACTCGCTGGGCAGCAAAAGCAACCTCATCAGGAGTTCCGTTCACTCCCCCATCACTTGTGCCTGCTAGCATAATGTCCGGATGGGATTTGCTCATGATGTTTTTCATCAGCATTAGCGCTTCAATAGCCGCATCTCCGGTGAAGTCAAAGAGACCCTCGGAGGTGTACACATCACTTGTCAAACTGTGTGTGAAAGGAGCTAGAGAGCGCCAACCATTTGCATCAAAAGTAGCGCCAAACGGAGCTGCACCACTCTCAATAACCTGATCTGCTCTAGAGAGATAGTCCTGCCAGGTTGCCGGTGCACCGTCAGGTAGTCCGGCTTCTTTGACAATTCCTGCATGCCAGCCAGTTCCAATCACGTCTAGAAGGAAGGGCCAGCCATACATCTTGCCGTTGATTGTACACTCCTCACGAATCGAGGGGATGATGTCATCAATCACATCCTTCGGGATATAATTGTCCCAAGGCTCGATCACATCCGCCTCAATCATTGCCGTCATTTCTACAAATGGGGTCTGCCCTACATAGACGTCCCACGTACTATCTTTCTTCTTAGCTTCAGCCACGAAACGCTCAATCCCAAAGCCCTCGACAGGAGCAATCTGGTAGTTGACGTCGGGGAAGCGGGAATTAACCTTTGGAATTCCAGGATGAAGATCCTCAATCCACTGATAGAAAGTGGGGGTGAGGGGGCGCTGTGCGTGGGCGAAGTTACCAAAATTGGAGATCACGCCAACACCAGCCAGTCCTAGTCCGGCGGTTAGTGTCTTGGAAATGAATTCACGACGGTCTATCTTTCGATTCAGTAAATCCTGGCGAAGTTGCTGCTGATAGATCAATTCTTTATCTTTTCTCATGAGTTAACTCGTTAGTGGTTCAGGAAGATCAATCTAATCCAAAAACCTGATCTGATTGACGTTATTTGTATGGATTGTCAAGGTTGTTTTTGTGAAAAATCACGCTGTGTTTGTTTGGTAGAATGATTGGATAACAAATATTTTCAATATGTTAAGGATGCTATGTGGGGTGCGTAGATCCTTTTTCGAACAAGGTCAAAGATCTACTTCCACTTGACCTGACTGCCGTCCTGTCCTAGATTCGGCGAACCTCAATGAATCCAATCTGGTTGACATTAGCCACTATGATTTGGGTTCGTCAACACTACCTCTAAACGATCTATGGAGTTTTTGATGACTAAGCAATGTTTTGGCACGTCTCACGTTCCCCTCTCCCCTGCTGTTCGTGCAGGAGATTTTGTTTATGTTTCTGGACAAGTTCCAGTTGGTGCCGATGGTAAGGTGGTTAACGGAGGCATCGCCGAGCAGACCAAGCAAGTGCTAGAGAACATCAAGTCTGTGCTGGCCCTGGCAGGTTGCACTATGGAAGACGTAATCAAGACGCATGTCTATGTGCAGGATGCCCGGGACTTCGGTGGTTTCAACGCGGTCTATGCTGGCTACTTCCCCAAGGATCCACCAGCTCGGACAACGGCGGAAGCTCGCTTGATGATCGACATTAAGGTCGAGATCGAAGCCATCGCATACAAGCCACTCTAAGCCAACGTGGAGACCTCGCATGCGCGTTTTCATCGCTTCGCTGGCCACTGAGACCAATACCTTCTCGCCGATCCCTACGGATCACGACTCGTTCCTCTCCGCTTTCTATGCGCGACCAGGCGAACATCCAGAGACCCCAACTATCTGCTCAGCGGTCTTTCCAGTGCTTCGTCGGCGGCGGGCTGAGGAAGGCTTCACCCTGATCGAAGGCACAGCGGCCTGGGCAGAGCCGGGTGGCTACGTGCGCCAGGATGTCTATGAGGGCTTGCGAGACGAAATCCTCGGTCAGCTGCAGGCAGCCCTGCCGGTAGATTGCGTGATCCTTGGACTTCACGGGGCGATGGTAGCTCGGGAGACCGATGACTGCGAGGGAGACCTGCTGGCGCGTGTTCGTGAACTGGTCGGGCCAAACGTGGTGGTGGCTGCAGAACTCGATCCGCACAGTCACCTGACAGCCAAGCGGGTGCACGAGGCCAATCTGCTAGTAGCCTTCCAGGAATTCCCGCACATTGACTTCGAAGCCCGGGCCGAACAGGTTGTAGATTTGGCCCTGGCAGCAACTCGAGGCCAGGTTCGGCCAGTGATGTCGACCTATGACTGCCGGATGATCGATATCTTCCCAACCACCCAGGAGCCGATGCGCAGCTTTGTGGATGGAATGAAGGCCCTGGAAGGCCAGGATGGTATCCTCTCAGTTTCACTGATCCACGGCTTTATGGCAGGAGATGTGCCTGAGATGGGAACGCAGCTGTTGGTGATTACCGATAACGCTCCCTCAAAAGGAGATCAGTTAGCCCGGGATCTGGGTGAAAAAATCTTTGCCCTGCGGGGTACGACTAAGATGCGAACCTACACCCTCGAAGAGGCCCTAGCACAGGTGGAGCAAGCAGCTGCTGGTGCTGGGCCAATCGTACTGGCCGACATGTGGGATAACCCGGGAGGAGGCACCTCGGGCGACAATACCCTGATTCTGCATGCCTTGATCAAAGCCGGAGTGACTTCGCTTGGGGTCTCGTCGATCTGGGATCCCCAGGCTGTGCAACTCGCTCACGGAGCAGGAGTCGGTACACACCTTGAGATGCGCATCGGCGGGAAGACCCATCTGAGCAGCGGTCCACCCTTTGACGGCTTCTTCGAGGTACGGACTTTGGCTGACCCGGGCTGGCAGTCCTTTGTCGAGAGTCGAGTGACGCTAGGAAAAACCGCTGTAGTGCGCTTGGTAGGCACCGAAGTGGACATCATCCTCAACAGCAACCGTACCCAGACCTTTGATCCCAACATCTTCACCAACCTCTCGCTGGATCCTCGCCAGAAGCAAGTCCTGCTGGTGAAGTCGACTAATCATTTCTACGCAGCCTTTGCTCCTCTGGCTCAACACATTCTGCACGTTGCTATGCCCACCAGCTATCCTAGTGATCCGGCGACGGCTCCCTATCGTAAACTGACCCGAGCGCTCTGGCCTCGTGTAGCACAACCTTTCAAGGAGACCTGATGACCCCGGGAGCTCGACAGCAAGCAGCCCAGCACTTTTGGCAGCATCTAGATAGCGGACAGCGCATCGTAGAACTACCAGATGTCCAGCGACCAAAGACTGAAGCCGAAGGACACGCCATTCAAGTGGCTTTTGCAAAGCAATCTTCACAACCGATTGCGGGCTGGAAGATTGCTGCGACCAGCAAAGCGGGACAGCAGCACTTAGCGATTGACAGCCCCCTAGCCGGAAGGGTGCTAATGGAGCGGGTGCTGCCTGACCAAGTGACACTTGATCTGCAGCATAACCTGATGGCCGTGGTTGAAGCTGAATTGGCCTTTGTTTTTGGAGAGAACCTCCCTCCCCAAGAGCAGCCTTATTCGGTGGAACAGGTGATGGAAGCCGTAGCTGATCTGCGTCCAACGATCGAGATTCCTGACTCGCGCTATTCAGATTTCACCAAGGTTGGAAAGGCCCAACTGCTGGCGGATAACGCCTGTGCCTGGTGGCTGGTCATAGGGCAAGCAGCCGCTCCAGATTGGCGGTTCAAGGACCTGCGGCAACATCAGGTGCAACTCTATCGCAATGGCCAACTGGCAGGAGAAGGGATTGGTTCCAACGTGCTGGGCGATCCAAGAGAGGCGCTAACCTGGCTAGTCAATGACGTCAACTTCCGTGGAGAGACACTAAAAGCAGGAGAGTTGGTAACTACCGGAACCTGCTTGATCCCCGTGACTGTCCAAGCAGGTGATGAGATCCTCAGCGATTATGGAGTGTTTGGGAAGTTACAGATGCGAGTGGCTAGGTGAGCCAATTTAGGGACTAAGGGAAACCTAAATTTTGAAAATGTGAAAAAATCTTGCCTGTTCTTTCAGAGATTTGACTATTGATCTACAGAATAGATTTTTCAAGCTATTGATATAGCTGGATTTAGTAGCTGGTTGGAGCTGTCTTCGGGGAGATGGTTGGAGAGAGAAAAGATAGCAGGTGATAGTTCTTGGATCTTCTCCTGAGGAGCAGAAGATCCAAGACAAGTCAGAGCAGGGCTTCGTACAATTGACGGGTATTCTTCGTAGTCATGGCAACTGGATTGCCACCTACACATGGATCGGTCAACGCTGTACGAGTGAGGGCTTCCAGGTCGGGACTTTTCACACCCAACTCACTAAGGTTGCGTGGAATGTCAAGGGAGGTGTTGAGTTGGTCCACAAACGCAGCAAAACCCTCAAAACCACCATCGATATTCAAGTAGGCGGCGGCTCGTTCGATCAATTCTTCGACCACAGGACGGTTGAATCTTAGGACAGCGGCCATGCAGACGGCATTGGTAGTGCCATGGTGAGTGTGATACATCGCCCCCAGTGGATGACTGAGCGCATGAATCGCACCGAGGCCCTTGGTGAAGGCGGTAGCCCCCATCGCAGCAGCACTCATCATGTGCGCCCGAGCTTCGAGGTCTGTTCCATCTGCGTAGGCCCGTGGTAGATACTCTTTGACTAAACGCATGCCTTCTAAAGCAACTCCCTGGCTCAGTGGATGATAGAAAGGAGAGCAGTAGGCCTCCAGGCAGTGAGCAAAGGCATCCATGCCGGTTCCAGCCGTGATCTTTTTGGGCATGCCAACGGTCAACTTTGGGTCGCAGATCACCACACTGGGTAGAATTTTCGGGTGGAAGATGATCTTCTTCACTTGAGTAGCTGTGTTCGTCAGCACACCGGCTCGGCCCACCTCAGAGCCAGTCCCTGCAGTGGTTGGCACCGCGATGATTGGTTTGATACCGTCATGATTCGCACGTGTCCACCAGTCTCCAATATCTTCAAAATCCCAAACAGATCGAGTTTGCCCGACCATGAAGGCGATCAGTTTGGCTAGATCCAGTCCAGATCCTCCACCAAAGGCGATCACTCCATCAAAACTCCCTTCCCGAAAGACCCGTAGGCCTTCCTCGAGGTTTTTTTCGTTGGGGTTCGGATCCACTTCGGCAAATAAAGCTCGCCCCAAGCCTGCGGATTCCAGCAGGTTCAATGTTTGTTGAGTGATGTCGAAGCTGGCCAGGCCACGATCTGTAACCAGCAGGGGTTTTTGGATCTGGGCAGCAGTACAGGCCTCAGCGATTTCAGCAATGCGTCCAGTTCCAAAGCGAATGGCAGTCGGATACGACCAGTTCCCAACCAGTTTCATAGGGTCATGCCTGTTTGAGATGATAAGATTTGGTACGAGTTAGAGCCTGGTAGCCGAGTACGGATAAGCTGGCCCCACGGCCAGTATCCTTACAGCCAGTCCAGCAGAGCCCAGGATCGAGGTAGTCACAACGATTCATGAAGACAGTTCCAGTCTGAATTCGGGTGCCCAAGGCTTCAGCTGCGTCAGTATCTTGTGTCCAGATGGAAGCCGTTAGTCCGAAATCACTATCGTTCATGAGTTGAATTGCCTCGTCATCATCCTTAACGGACATGATCCCGACGACAGGACCAAAGGTTTCATCTCGCATCACCCGCATCTGATGATTGATGTTGGTCAGAATCTGTGGAGTGACATAGGCTCCTCCATCGTCTTCGGCAAAGATCGGGATATGAGCAGTGGCTCCTTCCTGAAGGGCTTCGGTCACTTGTTCCCGAACTTCCTTAGCGAAGCGGACGTTGGCCATCGGCCCGAGGGTGGTTTCTTTCTGTAAAGGGTTACCCAGGCGGTAGCCCTTAACCAGAGCAACAGACTTTTCAACAAAGGCATCGAACAAGCTTTCGTGCACATAGATGCGTTCGATTCCACAACAGCACTGGCCAGAGTTGAACATCGCTCCATCAATCAACGTATCGACTGCCGCATCTAGGTTTGCATCAGCACGAACATAGCCTGGATCTTTGCCACCCAGTTCCGTAGCAACTGGAACGAAGGTTCCAGCAGCAGCCTGCTCCATCTTGCGACCACCCCCAACAGAGCCTGTGAAGTTGATGAAGTCGAATTGGCGATTACGAATCAACTCAATGGTGGTTTCATGATCTAGGTAAACATTCTGGAATACCTCCTCGGGAATCCCTACCTTGTGGAAGGCCTCGGCGAGACGTTCACCCACTTGTAGGGTCTGTGTGGCATGTTTGAGAATCACAGCGTTGCCAGCAATCAATCCGGGAACCAACGCATTGACCGCAATTAGGTATGGATAGTTCCAGGGAGCCACGACGAAGATTACCCCGTGAGGCTCCCGCTTGATCAGCCGACGAAAGCTGCTACTCTCTTCCACGACCAGAGATTCCAAAGAGGACGCTGCGATCTTGGCCATGTAAAGTGCTCGCTCTTCAAAGCCACCGAACTCTCCCCCGTAGCGAACAGGCCGACCCATCTGATGGGCAAGTTCAATAGCCATCCGGTCCACAGTCTGCCCTACCTCGGCGACTGCCTTGAGGCAGAGATCGACACGTTCCTGTAGTGGTCGAGCTGCCCATTCTGGCTGAGCTGCACGGGCACGAGCCACGGAAGAAAACGCTGCCCCAGGAGCCAACGTTTCGCGTTCGAGGTAAACCGATCCGTCAATTGGTGAAAAACATTTTAGAATCTTGGTCATACTCAGGCCCTTTCAAAACCACGTTTGATTTCCCAATCGGTGACCACTCGGTCAAACTCTTCCTGCTCCCACTCTGCACAGCGGACGTAGTGGTCAACCACCCAGTCACTCATGGCATCGCGCAACATTCTTGAGTTGCGTAGGGTTTCAGTGGAGGCTCTCAATGTGGATGGCAGTTCCCCGATGTTTTCATCCTGATACAGATCTCCTTTGGTGGGGGGCAGTAATTCAAGTTGATCTTCCAGACCTTTGAGACCTGCCGCCATCAAGGCCGCTTCTGCCAGATAGGGATTCAGATCAGCCCCACCGATGCGGCATTCGACTCGGATTGCCTTGGTGTCACTGCCACAAAGGCGAAAGCTTGCTGTCCTGTTATCGATCGACCAGGCAGTCTTCGTTGGAGCAAAGGAGCCTTTCATAAAACGTTTGTAGCTGTTGACGTAGGGTGCGAGAAACCAGGTGTAGTCAGGGGCATATTTGATGAGTCCAGCCAGGTAGTGCCCCATCAACTTTGACATCCCATGATTGCCTTTAGGGTCGTAGAAAACAGGTTTTTCTTCATTCCAGATAGAGAGGTGAATGTGCGTGGCACTCCCTAATCGGTTGTGATTCCACTTGGCGAGGAAACTCGCAGCATGTCCATGTTGCCAGGCGACTTCCTTGGTGGCGTTCTTGGCGATTGTGTGATGATCAGCACAATTCAGAGCATCGCTGTAGCGGATGTTGAGTTCCTCTTGGCCTGTCTCAGCTTCTCCTTTGGTATTTTCCACTGGAATACCAGAGGCGAAGAGATGGTTGCGGAGAGGGCGGAGGATCTTCTCTTCCTTAGTAGTCTGCAGGATATGATAGTCTTCGTTGTATCCGCTGATTGGCTCAAGGTTCTGGTAGTTATCCTTGCGCAGTTGATCAAAGCCCTGTTCAAAAAGGAAGAACTCCAGTTCTGTAGCCATTTTAGCGGTCAGTCCATATTTCTTGAGGCGCTCGATTTGCTTCTGTAGCATCGCTCGAGGAGAATGAGGAACTTGCTTGTGCGTGTGATGATCAAGAATGTCGCACAGAACCAGCGCCGTACCCGGTAGCCAGGCAGCCAGTCGCAGGGTGCTCAGATCCGGCTGCATCACGTAGTCCCCATAGCCAGTGATCCAACTCGAAGATGCGTAGCCGTCAGGGGTGGCCATTTCGATATCGGTAGCTAACAGGTAGTCGCAGCAGTGGGTTTCTTTGTGGGCGCTGTCGAGGAAGTTCTGCACGTGAAAGCGCTTGCCCATCAGGCGACCTTGCATGTCCACCAGACAGACCAACACCGTGTCGATGGAACCTTCTGCCGCTAGGGACTTGAGGTCTTCAAAAGACAGGTTTCCGGCCATGATTCGGCTTGGGCTAAAGGATAGGGAGAAAAAGTCGGTACCGGGAGACAACAAAAGTGATTCCTGGAATGCGACTCAGGATTAGCAACAGGGCTGACCTACCAATGGCGGGTCAGCCAGTGGGGCAGTTCGGAGTGCTTTCGGATCTCTGATAGCAACTGTCGAGAGGTACAAAAGGCTGCCTTGCTCAGAAAGCTCCGATCAACCAAAGTTGTAAGGAGGTCCTGCCTGCCCGATCACTTCATTATAATCTTGGAAGATCTTGACGATCTTGGCGTGGAGTTCGCCTTCTTCAGCAATCTCTTTCCAGAAGACTTTAGCAGCGTCTTCTACAGCTTTCCATTCACTTTGCGGAATGGAGCGCAGCTTCAGCTTGTCACCCTTGGCACGAAGTCGGGCTTCCCCACCCCAGTACCACTGGTTGCGATAGGTGTGACCAGCTTCGATAGCAGACATGACAACCGCTTTCAGGTGCTCAGGCAGATTGGCCCACTGTCGCTGGTTGACGAAGAAGGAACCAATCCAAGCACCAGAAATGTTGTTGGTTAGGAAGTAGTCCGTCACATTGGCCCAACCAACGGTGTAGTCTTCGGTGATTCCAGACCAAGCCATTCCATCGAGCTCTCCAGTCTGAACNGCAACTTCTGCATCTTCATAAGGAATAGAGACAGGNACTACACCAAATTGAGAGAGGAAGCGTCCAGCTGTCGGNAAGGTGTAGAGCTTTAATCCTTCGAGGTCGGCAAGTGAGGTGACTTCTTTCTTGGTGTTGAAGTTACAGGGATCCTGTCCTGCTGCTGACAGCCAGGCCACTCCCACTTTCTCATATTCTGAGCGCCAAATGTCGGCCAGTCCATACTGATTGAACAGAACTGGAACATCCAGGGCGTGCTTCGTTGCTAATGGGAAGTAACCGCCAAATTTTTGCAGTGGAGTCGGGGATGCCATTGAGTCATCATCTGAATGAACGGCATCAATGGTTCCACGCTGCAAAGCCTGGAAGAGTTCACCAGTGGGGACAATTTGGTCCGCATAGTATAGTTCGACTTCCATTTCACCCTTTGCAGCGGTGTTGATGTAATCAACAATGGGCTTGGTTACATGCTCACCAAGAGCTGCACCGGCGTAGGTTTGGAAGCGCCACTTGATCGGGGCCTGTGCCTTGATGATGGCTGGTGCAGCAGCTACGGCAGCACTACCTAGTGCCGCTTTGCGAAGGAACGAACGTCTTGAATTCATAGAATTCTCCTTGGTTTGCTGTTTGGATTGCTCCATGAGAAATTGGGGGGGTCACTTCTCATATATGTAGTTAGGAAGCCACAACGCGATCTCGGGGAATACCATGACCAGCGCAAGGGCAAAAACCATCACAAGTACGAAGGGTGTGATGGAACTGTAGATGTCGCGAATGCCAATCTCTGGAGGTGCCATTGCGCGCATCAGAAAGAGGTTATAACCGAAGGGCGGTGTCATGTAAGCAATCTGACAGGTAATCGTGTAGAGCACACCGTACCAAATCAGGTCAAATCCAAGTGCACCGACAAGAGGTACGTAGAGTGGTGCAACAATCACCAGCATCGCGGTGTCATCGAGAAACGTCCCCATCAGCAGAAAACTGAGCTGCATCAAGATCAGGATCATCCAAGGGCTGAGGTTAAGCTGAGTCGTAAACAGATTCTCAATCGCCTTGACGGCGCCAAGTCCATCAAACACCGCACCGAAGGCCAGTGCTGCAAGAATGATCCACATGAACATGCAGGAGACTCCGAGGGTTTGCCGCACGGAGTTCTCAAACACATTGCGTGTCATCCGGCCTTTCAACACTGCTGCCACGAACGCTGCTACTGCGCCTAATGCAGAGCTTTCTACAAGAGAAGTCCAGCCATTGACAAAGGGCACCATCATCACGAAAAAGATGACTAAAGGCAACAGTCCTGCTCTGAGCAATCGTAACTTTTCTGGCCAACCCACGTTGCGTTCTTCCTTGCTGAGAGCAGGTCCTAGTTTGGGATTAGCCTTGCAGCGAATCGCAATGTAAGCGATGAACAGGGCTGCCATCATCAACCCTGGAATGATTCCTGCCAACCAGAGTTGACCGACCGGCTGTCTGGCGATCATCGCATAGAGGACCAACACCACTGAAGGAGGAACCAGGATGCCTAAACTTGAGCCTGCCTGGATTACTCCGGTCACCATCCGTTTATCGTAATTTCGTTTGAGCAGTTCGGGGAGCGCAATTGTTGCCCCAATCGCCATTCCTGCGACACTCAGCCCATTCATGGCCGAGATAAGCACCATCAGTCCGATGGTGCCAATCGCCAGCCCGCCAGAGAGTCCTCCCATCCAGACGTGGAACATTCGGTAGAGGTCATCTGCAATTCGGGACTCTGAGAGCACATAGCCCATAAATATGAACATCGGTAGCGTCAACAACGGGTACCACTTCATCAGCTTCATTGCGGCAGAGAAGCCAAGATCGTAACCTCCTCGATCTCCCCATAGAAGCAGGGCTGAAACTACAGCGACGAATCCAATTGCTCCGAAGACCCGCTGACCAGTGAGCAGCATCAGCATCATTGAGGAGAACATCAGCATGGCGATCATTTCGTAGGACATCAGACCGACTCACCTTTCAGTCGCAGCATATCTTTTAAGAACTCAGAAATGCACTGCAACAGCATCAAGGTAATACCAATGATCATCACCACCTTCACAGGCCAGAGGTAGGGATGCCATGCTGAAGAGGAACGCTCTAGCATGCCAATTTTCTCGGAACCATCCAGTAATCCAGTGAAAAAGAAGAAGGGTTCCATGCCAAAATAACCGAGTGAGTAGGCGGTTGATCCGATCGCTCCGTAGAGCAGCACACAAAGGTAGAAAATCAGGAAAAATACGGTGAATAAATCAAACCAGGATTTTTTACGCTGCGGCCAACTCCCGTAGAGTAGGTCCATTCGTACATTTGAACCGAGTTGCAGGGAATAGGGTCCACCGAGGACATAATAGCCAACCATGACAAACTGGGCCATCTCTAGAGTCCAGAGAGATGGGACAAAGAAGGTCTTGGAGATTGATGAATAGAAGAGCACACCCATCAGGAGAAAGATTCCGTACATTGTACAACGACCAATCACCCAATTCAGTCGATCCATGTATTGAATGTATGCTCGAGCTAGGCGCATGGGATATCAACTCTCAAGGATGCGTCTTTACAAGGAAGGCTATCGATTGAAATTGAAGGACAAAAAAGTAAAGCCTCTGAAGACCGTGGTCAAGGTCAATGTGCTGCAGCAGTTGTTCAGTGAAGAACGTTTACCGATCCTGGGGGGTGGGGACACAAGTTTCTCCCTACATTTTTTCCTTCGCTATTGAACTTGATGAATGAAATTTCAGCTGGTTAGTTCAATTTGTTCAGTAGCGTGTAACTGTTAGAAGGGAAGATAAAAATTTTAATCCCCGCTTGGTTTTCTTCTGATCGCCATCTGCTTGCCGATAGCCACTGTGGCAACAACAAATCCGGCAAAGAGGAAGGTTTCCCAGTCAATAGCTTCCCCTAATATCAGCCAGGAAAACAAAAGGACGAAGAAGGGCATCAATAATTGGGTCTGGCTGACTCGGGCAACTCCCCCCATCGCCAGTCCTTTGTACCATGCAAAGAAACCCAAAAATTGGCTGAACAAGGCGACATAGAGGAAGCCAATCCAACTCGACCAAGATACTTCTTCTGGGAGATCCTGAACCAACCAGAGGGTTATTGGCAGCAGAATAGGACTCCAAGACAGCAGTGTCCAACAGATCGTCTGCCAGCCACCCAATTGTGCAGACATCTCAGCCCCCTTGACGTAGCCATAGGATGCAGAGATCACTGCACCAAATAGGAGCCAGTCGCCTGCTTGAAAGGAGCCTCCACCTTCCCTGAGGGAAAAGATGATCACGGCAGCACTTCCCAAAACTCCACAGATCCAGAAACCAATGGAAGGCCGCTCACGCAGCAGGATAGTGCTGGTGATGGCGGTTGTCAGCGGTAGGATGCCCAACACCACTCCCCCATGCGAAGCTGGCACAAACTGCATGGCTACTGTCATTAATACGGGGAAGCCAAAGATCACCCCCAAGCCAGCAAGCCAGAGTCCCTTCCACTGTAACCGTGTGGGGCGTGGTTGTGATGTGATTAAAAGGATTGGCAGTCCAACCAAAGCTGCCAGCATCGCTCTTCCTGCGGCCACAAAATAGGGTGAAAGCGATTCTACTGCCATTCGGGTCATCGGTAGGGTGAGGCTGAAAATCAACATCCCCAGCATTCCGAACAGCCATCCTTGAAACTCTACGGAGTGTTCCTGATTTTCTGACGGCACCCTTTACTCCTCTTTGGTTTCTACCAATACGTTTTTCTCAATAGATCGACACTCAATCTAGTGGGGTAATGTACAATGACTTTGCAAAATTCCTATTATATGGGATTCAGCATCCTTCAAAGTGATCATGCAGTCCAGTTCGAGTCTTGGGAATAGTTTGAATTGAGACATTGCAAGCTTCGGCAACTTTTGGCAAAACATGCGATTTAACATTTAAATTCCTGCATTGAAGGACATTTCTTCAATGTTTAGTTAAAGAGCGATTCTATGTACTTGGATATAGAAACAACTGGACTCAGCCCAACGCGCAACCAGATCACAACGATTGTCTGGTGGTCTGCAGCACAGGGCTGGGGACATTGGATTGCTGGAGAAAACGCTCCTGAGCAATTTTGTGAAGCGTGGCACGCTTCTTCGGAGTTAATCACCTACAATGGCAAACGCTTTGATGAACCCTTTCTCGTTGAGTACTTTGGGGTCGAAAAACACTCGGAACATCTCGACCTCTGCCAGGTCAGCCGAAAACAAGGACTTCGTGGGGGATTGAAGAAGATCTGTGAGAACCTTCAGATCCGCAGTCCCGCCTATCTGAACGAGGCAAGTGGACGGGATGCGGTCTTTCTTTGGCGACGCTACCATCGCGACGGCAACCCTTTTTGGCTCAAGCGTCTGTTACATTACAACGCCTGGGATGTCGTGATGACTTACCGCCTGCACCAGATCATGCAAAATGAACCGGTGGAAGCCATCGAGCAGACGATGCCTTTCGAGCGAGCCTGAGGAACCAAGCCTTGAACAACAAAATCAAATCTATTGTCTCTAATCACTACCGGATTCCCCTGGCCGAAGTGCTCTATGATGCCAAACATGGGAAGCACACTCACTTTGAATTAATCACGGTCGAAATCACACTAGAGAGTAACCTGACAGGAATGGGTTACACCTATACAGGGGGTAAGGGTGGAAGTGCGATTCATCGCCTGCTGGTTGATGACCTAGCTCCGGTACTAGTTGGTCAGGAAGCCGACAAGGTGGAACAACTCTGGAAAATGCTGAACTGGCACGTTCATTTTGTGGGCCGGGGAGGAGTCACTAGCTTTGCCATCGCGGCACTGGACATTGCCCTCTGGGACTTACGAGCTAAGTCTGAACAGCTACCTCTCTGGAAACTCTTGGGTGGCAATCAAACCGAAGTTCAGGCTTATGCGGGTCTCATCGACCTGAATTACTCGATGGAACGTGAGCAGGAGGTGATCGCCAAGAAACTGGAACAGGGCTACCGAGGCATCAAGATCAAGGTTGGTCTGGATGATCTGGAGCGAGACATTCAACGTACGAGAAGCATCCGCAATCTCATACCGTCAGACATCGAGTTCATGGTTGACGCCAACATGAAGTGGAATGTGCAGGATGCCATTTGGATTGGCAAGGCGATGGAAGATCTCTCTGTAACTTGGTTTGAGGAACCCACACTGCCCGATGATTTCGCTGCGTTTCGAAGTATTGGAGAGCAGATTCAAATCCCCTTGGCGCAGGGTGAGAACCTCCACACCCTTTTTGAATTCCAGGCAGCTCTGCAGACTAATGTTTTGCAGTTTCCTCAACCGGATGTGGGGACGATCGGGGGCATCACTCCCTGGTTACATGTCGCCAAACTTTGTGCAGATCGGGATCTGATGGTCTCATCACACGGCATGCACGAAATGCATGTGAGCCTATTGGCAGGCGTTCCCAATCCGGGTTACCTGGAGGTACACTCCTTTCCTATTGACCAGTACATGCTTCACCCGTTTCAGTTCAGCAACGGCACAGCCAGACCCCCTGACGTGATCGGTCATGGGGTTGTCTTTGATCAGAATAAACTCTTCAGCTTTCTGCTAGAAAACAGATTCTTCTAAATCTTTTCACAAAATCCAATATGAAAATCAGCAAAATCATTCCCTATCCCGTCAAAGTTGGCATCCGAAATCAGTTGCTAGTCAAGGTGGAAACGGATGAAGGCATCTTTGGTTGGGGAGAGAGTGGCTTGTCTGGTCGTGAAAAAGCCGTGATTGGTGCGATCGAACATTTCAGTGAGTGGCTCGTGGGCAAGCCTGCCTTCCAGATTGGTTCCCTCTGGCAGGAGTTGTACCGAAGCCAGTACTTTGAAGGTGGAAGGGTACTAGTGGCAGCGATCTCAGCAATTGACATCGCCCTGCATGACATTAAAGGCAAGGCCCTACAGGTTCCAGTCTACGAGTTACTGGGTGGCAAGCAGAGAGACTTTATCCTGACATTCGCCACGACTAGCGCTCCCCCGGGTCCAGAAATGATCGACCAGGCAAAGCAACTGGTGGAGGCAGGGTGGAACGCCATGCGGCTCTCGCCTTCTGGTCATGGTAGCAAGGACCTCTATGAACCTCGGGAGCACTTAGCGGAATCTGCCAAATGGTGTATAAAGGCTCGGGAACAACTGGGGGAGAAAGTCGTTCTTGGCATCGACTATCACCATCGACTGACAGTCGCAGAAGCTGCTAGCTTTTGCCAGAAAATGCCGAGGGGTACCCTGGATTTCATCGAGGAACCAATTCGAGACGAATGCCCAAGCGCCTACCATGCGCTGCGGAAACTGGCAGATATCCCCTTTGCCATTGGTGAAGAGTTTGCCTCCAAATGGCAGTTTCAGCCTTACGTTGAGGAAGATATCCTGCAGTTTGCGCGGATCGATGTATGTAATGTGGGTGGTTTGACTGAGTCGATGAAGGTGGCAGGCTGTTGTGAGTCACATTACATTGACATGATGCCGCATAACCCACTGGGACCAGTCTGTACTGCTGCCACAATACATTTTGCTGCAGCGATTGCCAACTTCTCCTGGCTCGAAACCAGAGCTAGTCCTGTAGAGCAAAAAAAATTTGGATTTGATGACTCAGAGATCTTCTTAGAGCAACCTAGGCTGAATGGAGCGGTCCTGCCGATTACCTCGACTCCCGGCTTGGGAATCACCATCGACGAGAAGCGCTTGCAACATCAGGCTTTTGAGTTTTGGGAAGCGCCACACTTGAGACGTCGGGACGGTTCGATAACAAACTGGTGAGTCAGTACTAGATGTAGCAGGAGGTTTGAAACCTGCTTCTTCTCTTCGTGTGAGCCGATTGCTCAGCCTGTAACTTACCTCTAGCTTCGACCGAAACACAAAATGGACAACTCCGACCGTAGGTAGCAGCTGGCCTAGGGATAATCCAACTTGAGAGGTTGCTGCACGACCTTCAGTTGCCCTACGCTGAGGGTTTGAAAACCTAGGCAATTGGCGGGAACCCGCAGGCCAGACTCAAAAAAGTAATCTCCCAACTCGTGAGAATCGCCACCCATTGGGTGCTCTCTGAAGATGGTTTGCTGGGACAAAACTTGAGCTTTGTTCTTGAGGAGTGATAGCCAATCTATTGCATTTTGTGAAATTCGGTTCTGCACTCCTGAAGCGTAGTTAGTTCTCTGTTAATTGAACTCTTTTTTCTGTAAGCCAGCGTGAACACATTGACCACTGAACTATCGGATCGGCAACTAAGGGACATCCTACGAAGCGTTCGCCGGATCGCTGTGGTAGGAGCTTCCACCAATTGGAAGCGTCCCAGTTTTTTTGTGATGAAGTACCTGTCACAGAAGGGCTACCAGATGCTGCCTGTCAATCCAGTAGCTGCAGGCCAGACACTGCTGGGAGAAGCCGTGCAGGCGAAGTTGTCCGATGTGGGCCCAGTTGACATGGTCGAGGTGTTTCGCAGGGGGGAGGAAGCACCAGCGATTGCTGCAGAGGCGGTCCAATGTGGTGCGAAGGTGCTCTGGTTGCAGATCGGGGTGATCAGCGAAGAAGCCCGGGAAATAGCAGAAAGGAATGGTATTCAGGTCGTGATGAATCGCTGCCCTAAGATCGAGTACTCCCGCCTCTGGGGAGAACTGGGCTGGCAAGGCATCAACACCGGAGTGATCTCCAGCCAAAGGAGACGCCGATGAAGAAACCCCTGCATCCCCAGTACGGGTTCGAGACGCTAGCGATCCATGCAGGCACACCTCCGGAGGCTACGACCGGAGCGCGTTCCTTTCCAATCTATCAGACAACCTCATACGTGTTTGAAGACGCAGATCATGCTGCGTCGCTCTTCAACTTGCAGACGCCTGGGTTCATCTATTCTCGCCTGACGAATCCAACGGTAGCAGCATTGGAAGAACGTTTAGCTACCCTCGAAGGGGGACGGGGAGCCACCTGCACAGCTTCGGGTCATTCATCTGAGGTCCTCGCGCTCTTTGCCCTGATGTCTCCTGGAAAGGAAGTAATCGTCGCAAACAAGCTCTACGGGGGTAGCATCAATCTGATGGGCAAGAGCTTTCAGAAATTTGATTGGAAGGCGATCTTTGTCGAAGCTACCGATCCAGATGCGTTCCGGCAGGCAGTAACGGAAAAAACGCGCGCCATTTTTGTCGAGAGTCTTGCCAATCCTGGGGGTGTGGTGATTGATCTTGAAGCAATTGCCAGGGTTGCTCAGGATGCCGGTGTGCCCCTGATCGTGGATAACACAATGGCAACTCCAGTCCTCTGCCGGCCCATCGAATGGGGAGCAGATCTAGTTACCCACTCCACGACCAAGTTTCTTTCTGGGCAGGGCAATGCAGTCGGTGGTGTTGTAATCGACTCTGGAACCTTTCCTTGGCTTGATAATGAGAAGTTTCCTAGCCTGAGTCAACCAGCAACGGAGTACAATGGGATCACCTTTGCTGAAACCTTCGGCAATGACTTGGCCTACACACTCTATAGCCATGCGGTTAGTTTGCGCGATCTTGGCTCAACGATGTCTCCCTTTCATGCCTGGTTGACCCTGAACGGGGTAGAGACCTTGGCTTTGCGGATGGAACGGCATTGCAAGAATGCACAGCGGGTCGCAGAGTTTCTGCATGGTCATCCCCAAGTAGATTGGGTCTCTTATGCGGGCTTACCAGACAATTCTTTCCATCAGTTGGCTTCAAAATATCTCGAAGAAGGAGCTGGGTCGGTTTTCACCTTTGGCATCAAGGGAGGCTATGAGGCGGGTGTGAAGCTAGTGGAGTCGGTAGAACTGCATAGCCACGTGGCAAACATAGGCGATACTCGGTCCCTGATTATCCACCCGGCATCGACTACACACCGACAATTGACGGATGAGCAGCGAGTGGCTGCGGGAGCTGGTCCGGAAGTGATTCGCCTCTCAGTCGGGCTGGAGCGGGTCGAGGACATTATCAATGATCTTGATCAAGCCTTTCAACTTCTCTGATAGTGAAAATTACTTGCATTAACGATAGATGTCTCCTTCCTTCATTGCTTCAACAGCGACGCTCCTCAAAACTGAATCATCTCATGAAGCCCAAAGTCACTGATTTTCCGCCGCCTCAAGATGCAGAACAGCGCAAGGCTATCCCACCAGTGGTTTGTTATCCAGTGAACCAACTCAAGGTGGTTCCCTTGGATCTGTACTTCCGAGTGTGCAAAAACTTTGAATTAGCGGAGTCTTTGGAGGTGCCTCCAAGGGGAGTTCGAAATTCCAGCTAGTCACTTCTTTTGGATTATTCTGTGTAGAAGGACCGCAAGTCGGAGATCTCACTCTCTGGCAGGCAGAGAATCTGAAGGAACGTTTCTATAGCGGTAAAACAAGAGCACTGCACGAATCTCTCGACAGGAGATCAACTCTGGTCAGGATTCTCCTACTTGCGCCAACTGGCAACGATCACCGCTAAAACCTTGGACTAGTATGGCCTTGACGAGTTTGGAGCGGGTGTACACCGATGTGATCGGTACTCGCTGTAATCCCTACACCTCATTTCTGTTGAACCAGATCCAAGATCATCACTGCTACCATTCCAACTTAATTCGTAGCTTTGCCTGAGAGACAGGTCTCCCTAAAGTTGAGATAGAAGCTGATATACATGATGTACTCAAGTCTTCATGTGCACAGGTTTTTTGCAGGATACCCACCAGTATTTTATGAAGTCCAGCCCAGTCCGCTCGGGAGACTATCCGGAATTCTTTGCAGAAGTGAATCTGCTGGGGGCCCTCTCTGCTTGCCGAGGAGGTAGTTGTGGTGAATATTCCAGTGACTTATCTGCTTGTTATCCAATACGATCGGAGCACTATCGCCCCACGAATGACGAATTGACAAAAGCTGATTGGCACTCCCCATCCATCAATGTGTAAGATCGCTCTCACAGAATGGAGTACTAAAAAATCTGCCCATCTGTCGGGCAAAGCGTATGTGGTTTGCATCTTTGCCCAAATATGAAATAAATTTTTGTTTGATATGTTAATTACACTGAAACTATTGTCTAAGGAGTAGATATGGCGGTTGGCAAACTAACGGGTCCCAAAAAGGCGGCGATCCTATTGCTAGCCTTGGGCGAAGAAGGGGCTGCCGATATTATGAAGAACCTCGAAGAAGCTGAGATTCAGCAGGTTGGCTACTACATGACTCGATTCAATGATATCTCGTCCGAGGAATTGGACCAGGTTCTTGAAGAGTTCTATCGACAGTCCGTGATGAGTGATGGAGGAGGAGACCTAATGGCTTCTCCAGACTTCATCAAGAATGCCCTGAGCAAAGCATTGGGTCCGGACAAAGCGAAAGAACTTGGTGCATCGATGAGTGCCCAGACCGAAGATATGGGTCTTGAAGCTCTCAAGTACATTGATCCTGTGATGATTTCCAACTATATCCGAACAGAGCATCCACAGACCATTGCTCTGATCATTTCCTACCTCACAGATGTTGACCAGGCTGCCACTGTCCTGAGATCACTTCCTGAAAATTTACAGGCTGATGTTGTTTACCGAATCGCCTCTCTAGACAGTATTCCTCCAGGGGTAGTCAATGAACTCAACGAAGTGCTAACGGACGAAATGAAACAAGCAGGTAGCATGGTGACCAAAGTCGGCGGAGTCGCGCCAGTGGCTGAAATTCTCAACGCGATTGACAAGGCCTCTGAAACAAGGATCCTCTCAACAATCGAAGAATCGAATCCTGACTTGGCCGAACAGATTCGTGAATTGATGTTCACCTTTGAAGATCTGACGCTGATTGATAGCAAGCAGATGCAGACAGTTCTGAAGGATGTGGACAAAGCGGATTTAGCGATGGCTTTGAAGACCGCAAGCGATGCAGTCAAGGAACTGATCCTTAGCTCAATGTCCACAAGGGCAGCAGAGATGCTCAACGATGATCTGGAGAACATGGGGCCAGTCAAAGTTGCAGATGTAGAAGGTGCTCAACAGAAGATCATCAAGGTTGTCAAGAAGCTTGAAGAGGAAGGCAAACTCATCATGGCTGGAGCCGGCGATGACGTCGTCTAAGCCACTTCCAACTTTGCGGGGTGGGATTGCTGAATCCCACCCGTTCCTACCAGCTACTTTCTACCTCTATTCTAACACGCGTCACCCCGTACTAGCTACAGAGCTTCAATTCTTCCAATGCTGCATGCGGTAGTTTGCCAAAAGCTAAATACTGCTCTGTGATGGAAACCCCCAGCTCTTTTCGAACTCGTTGGATTAGCTTCATTTCCTTGGCAGAGATATTGTTCTCATCAATTGTAGCTGAAGCGGCTCCAGCAGCTATAGCGGCAGCCCACATCCAGGCACAAGCCCGATGGTGTGTCTCTAGAGTACTATTTTTCAGGACAGCAATAGCGGATTCATAAAATTCATCGTGCTGGCTCGTTGCTTTCCACTTGCGGTGGTAGAGTGTCCATTGGGGATCACTAATTTTCTCGTGCTGCTTTAGTAGCCATTTGACCTTCCCATCAACTTCCAAGCGGGCCTTCGCAGGCAATTCATCAGATTCCTGGACGAGATCTACCAATACCATCAAGGCTTCAATTTCACTCAGTTTGATCATGACTCCATTTTTGGTTGAAAGGGACAGGGCTAAAGTTAGCATAGTGAGCTGGGTCAACCTAACCCAGGCTTTTTACTTAATACAATCAATATGGCAGGCCTAGATTCCGCTGTCATCAAAATATGAATCCTTGCACCACATCTCTAATAGAGTATCTTTCGGTTAGCTATTTTTGGATCGTAACAGTTACTAAATGAAATTATTTTGGTCTTGATCTCAAATCAGAACCCATTTCAGGAATTCCCATGCCCAATCCATTAGAAATCCATACTCTAGGGGCCAGTGGCCTCGGTGTGTCTCGACTTTCTCTAGGTACGGCTCCTTTGGGCAATCTGTTAATGCAAGTCACTGAAGAAGAAGCACTGCTTACAATTGAGGCAGCAATGGGCTCAGGCATTAATTACTTGGATACAGCTCCTTTCTATGGATATGGTCTCTCTGAAGAACGGATTGGCCGTTGCCTGCCGAAATTGTCCAAGCGTCCGCTGATTTCTACTAAAGTTGGTCGGCTGCTTCGTCCGGGTGTTCGTGAAGGCAATGAACTTTACGGAAACAAACAGCCGTTTTATCTGGCTAATCTAGACAAACGCTTCATTTTTGATTTCTCTTACGACGGAGTGCTACGGTCCCATGAAGAGAGCCTTCAGCGTCTTGGAGTAGACGCAGTCGACATTCTGCATATCCATGATCCTGACGATGACGAACACTTTACTGATGCGGTGCAAGGAGCCTATCGGGCCCTGAATCGTTTGCGTGAAGAGGGTAGTATCAAAGCTGTTTCAGCTGGAATGAATCAATGGGAGATGCTGTCCGATTTCCTTGATCATGGGAGATTTGACTGCTTTTTACTTGCAGGACGCTATACCTTGCTGGATCAAAGTTCGCTGGCTGAATTTCTACCCAAGTGTCTGAAGCATGGGACCTCAATTGTGATTGGAGGTGTCTACAACAGTGGAATTTTGGCCAACCCTGTACGTGGAACCACCTACAACTACGTGGAAGCGCCCCAGGGCTTGATTGATCGTGCCTTGGCGATGGAAGTGATCTGCCAACGATATGGTGTGCCTTTAAAGGCTGCTGCTCTACAATTCCCACTTGGTCACCCGGCAGTTGCCACGGTATTGACTGGTGTACGGAGTCGTGCGGAGTGGCAGGAAAATCTACAGTTGTTTGAGTTGGAAATTCCCCGTGATCTTTGGTTGGATCTTCGAGATGGAGGCATGATTGGTCCTGCAGTTCCCCTGCCGGGGGACTGATTCGATACCAGATGCAAGAGTCAGCTTGGTATTTTGGCTCTCAATCGACTACGCTAGTTGATGAATCCAATGTAATGATCTTTAGAATTCAACATAAAAACGACTGGGAGACAAAATGACGATTCGTATTGAATACTGCAGGGTTTGAAACTACCAACCCCGAGCAGCCAGGTTGGCTGCCATATTGAAGGAACAGTTGCAACTAGAGACGCAACTGGTAGCTGGCGGAAGAGGGGCTTTTGAGATCTTCAATGAAGATCAGTTGCTTTTCTCAAAGTTGAATGAGGGTAGGTTTCCAGAGGAACAAGAGATTGTGGACTTGTTGAGATAATTTTGTGGTTGGCTCCCACTGTGAGGAGCCAACGCAAGATGTGTTGTTTTGGATGGCGGAAGAGGGAGCTTTCAGTGAATTGTTTCCAACTGCTCAAGCAACATTGATGTAGTCACAGAAACGTTGTCCACCGAAGGCTGTCATTTCTAGATTGGCTTCTCGCAAATCTGCATCGCGAAAATCAGCTCCAAACAAATCGGCCTCCCGTAGGTCAGCTCCCCGTAGGTCAGCTCCCCGTAGGTCAGCTTGAGCTAGTTTGCTTCGGCGCAAGTCAGCTCCCCGTAGGTCAGCTCCCCGTAGGTCAGCCCCTTCCAGATTAGCCCCATATAGATCTGCTCCTGCCAAACGTGCTTCACTCAGTTTGGCTCTGCTTAGATTTGCTGTCGTCAGCTTTGCGTCTACTAGATTAGAACTCCTTAAGTCTGCTCCTTCCAGGGTGCCATAACGCAGATCGGCTCCCAACAGATCTAAGCCGCTCAATAACGCGCCAGACAAGCGGCAGATAGGGCTCGACTTAGTTTCTGTCAGTTGCTGAAAGTGAAGTGGATTATAGTTAGCCATTTTATTTCTCCAAGTGTTGTGTGCAATCAAATTTTTTACCACGATCATAAAGTTTCATTAATGTTACTAATAATTATTTAAAAGTCCAATAATAAATTTTATATTTTTATTATATTTTTATAAATAACTAATTTAATTTAAAAAAAAATACTATAATTTTTATTATTTTTTTTAGAATATAAAAAAATATCAATAAAAGACAAAAAAATAATAGAAATATCTCAGCCGTTTTGGACCAAAATCAGGGATGTTTCTGGTGCAGAAAGTGGTGGATTTGTCGGAAAGTCATATTATTTTCTTGTCATAGCAGAGTGATACAGAGAAATTGTTGTTCTGAGTCAAGAAAATAATCTTGTTTTGTGTTCAGTTTGTGACATTTTGTGTTACGTCGGTTGATTTTGTTTATAAATTACAAAAATCTGCAGCATCATTGCACTTCATGCACAGGTAGGAGGCATGGAAGAAAATTTTGATCCCGCTCATTTGCGGCAATTGCGTGAGACAAGCGCTTGTCCGGAAGGTCAACTGTCTGGNGTNGATCTGCNAGGNGTTGAATTGAATGGGGCAGATCTNNTTGATGCAGATTTGAGTTATGCCAACTTGANCCNAGNNGATCTGAGTTATGCAGATCTCCGTGGGGTNAATCTGNTTGGGGCCAANATGGAAAAAGTCAANTTGGAAGGAGCCCAGNTGGAAGGAGCCAACTTNAGTGGNGCTCATCTTTGGGAAGCCAATCTNGATTTTACAACNATGCAGGGAGCACAACTTCAGGGAGCNGATCTAGAGGATGTNGATCTGAACGAAGCCGACATGCGTGGGGTAAATCTGGAGAGAGCAGAGCTACAGAGCTCTGTGATGATGAACGTAAACCTTGAGAAAGCTAATCTCAGCTACGCAGATTTGCGTCGAGCTGAGTTACGAGGAGCTAACCTGAGAGAAGCTGTATGTTATCGAGTAGACCTACGGGAAGCTGATCTGGATGGTGCTGACTTACAAGGAGCAGAAATGAACTTTGCACTGATGCTTGGCTCGCGGCTCTGCAATACCGTGATGCCAGACGGTCGCATCGAATATGGTGGATGTCATTGAATCCCACAACGAATACAANAATCTCTCTCTTGTTACTCTCATCCGTAGACTGAAATAAGCAGACTTTAATCAATGGTTGGAACTCCTACGATGTCTATGCTGAACACTATCGAGTTGCTCTCACTAAAATGGGTATTCAAACCACTTGGGNTTAGCTGATGGATTGATCACAGCCACTTCAAGGTCTAGCCNCTGTGCAAGAAGCTGCGCTCGTTGATAGGGCTCATTTCCNGGTGATGCCNAGTCNTTTGGGTTGTCAGAATATNGGCTTTCTGGGNGATTTGGTTGTTCTGCCTGGTACTCGCGGTNTTGGGGTGGGCCAGTTGCTGCTGGATGAACTACAGCAAATTAGCCTTCGGGAAGGCGAGGGACTTCTCCGCTGGATCACCCGAGACAACAATTATCAGGCTTGCAGGCTGTATGAAAAAGTTGCTAGCAAGTCAGATTGGAACGTCTACGAGATGAGTTGTAATATCTGCTGTGATTAACCTGTCGTTTAAAAANCTNCANGCAGTTTGACTCGCAGACCCTAGCTTCNGGNAATCAACTCCCTCCTTAATGTGGTGCGAGCCTAAGAACCTCGGAAGCCAAGTTCAGTGCTTCTTTACTCCGAACCATTTGAGAATGAACAACTCGAACCCACAACTTCCTCGTATCCGTACTCTTGGTGCGGTCTAGATTTTGTTGCCTTATTAAGTTTCTTCTACCCAGCAGAAAAATTGATTCTCCTCATCCTTCTGTGTTCTGCTAAGATCTTATTTTCCTCACCATCGTAATTCCAACAACGATCAGGCGTCCAATGTATCGGATATGGACTTGCACCGAAGTGGAAATCATAGTGGAAGACTATTTCTCGATGCTCCGAAGCGAGATGTTGGGAAAATTCTACAATAAANTAGATCACTGTAAGAAACTGGTTAGTCGACTCAATTTGCGAATAGAACATGAAATTGAGTTGATGTATCAAAATATCAGTGCGGCTCTAATCGAGCTCGGGTTGCCGAGTATCAGTGGGTACAAGCCGCTTTACAACTACCAGAAAGAACTCGTTCCAGCAGTGATTCGGGAGTTTCTCCAGCAGAATTCTGAGTTCATACAGTTTTTTTTACAGGATGCGTTGACAGTCCCCAAACCACGGATGATGCATCAACTGCTGGAGATTATGGAGAGTGCCCCTAAGAATTCTTCCTTGCCGTTGCTCTCACCAAATGATGTAGAGGAGTGGGTTGGCATCAACTACCTCGAGTTGGAAGCAAGAAATCAACAGTTGGGAGATGTCGGAGAAAAACTAGTGATGGCCTACGAAAAAGCCCGGTTGCGAATGATGGGCCGGATAGATTTGCTGGACTTTGTGGAGCAGGTGTCCGAGACGATTGGACCCAATGTCGGCTACGATATTCGTTCTTTTGAGCAGGATGGCAAGGAACGTTTTATTGAAGTGAAGACTACTAAGTATGGTAAACTGACCCCATTTTTCGTGACTGCCAATGAATTGCTGTTNTCTGAGAGAAATCACGAGCAGTACNACCTCTATCGNGTNTTNAATTATCGGGTATCTCCGTCTTTGTTCGAGATTCCAGGCCAGTTAAACAACTGTTGCCGCCTAAGGCCTTCCATTTATCGAGCTTACTTGGCTTAAGTGATTCTTCCAACCAAGAAGAAACCTATATAATTCAACAAAATCCGTTTTAAGTCCTGATTACTATGCATTAGATAATGACTATTACACAATAAGGATCACTGTAGTTTCTGCAAAAGGAAAAATCATTCATGGATCGCTTTGATTTGCTGAATCGCATGTTGGAATTCAAGAGTGAAATCCTCTTAGTAGATCAATTAAAAGATTGGCACTAGCAGAAAGAATATGAATGTGAACTTTGTAAAGTGAAAAAACTGCTGAAGGAGTTTGGCAGACGCAGGAAGTCTTAAGCGATGTTGCTAGGAGTGAGAATCAAGGGACTCCATGTCCCATCCCATCAATTAGTCTTTTTTGGTTCACTCACTTGAAAGAGATGTCCGTGCACCTTTTGCATGCCTAGGAGAATCAGGCGGTAATTTTCTTGTTCGGTTGGTTCGATTGTATTGCTGGAACCACTGGAGCTCTTTGTACGGACAACTCCTGAGAGACGATTCTGCCATGTCATCTGAAAACCTCCAAAGAAATGAAGAATGGAAGTGGCCTATGGTTATTAAAGTAATCTCAGCAGAAATTGAGCCAGCTTGATCTCTAGTTCGATAAGCAGGAAGAAGGTAGTGGTCTTATCTCCAATAAATAACCTGTGCTAGATAGGTCTGATTGCGAATTTGTTGGTGAAATTCCTGAAGGTTGTGGTTCAGGCCTGAGAAGCAAGAAATTAGGTTGAAAACTGTGAGGAGCCTTTCGGCCTTAATGCTGCCATTTAGTGACTCTTCTTGTTGAATCCAGAGAAAAGTTCTCCTACTNAATAGCTGGAACTTTTAGCAGGGACTCCATGATAGCCAGTGAAACCAAAACTGCTCCGACATAGAGTACCCAGAGTCCAAAATTTCGATTGATTTCATCGGTTTCGCCTTACTGCATATTGACTCCTCTAAACGCCGAGAACTTCTTGGATAATTCGAACAGTATCTTGAGCTTCAGGCAAAAGTGATTGAACTTGATACACCTGTGCCTTTTGAAATCCTGCTACAACAGCTTCTTTCCAATCGAAACTAAGATAAGAGGGTAAAGGAATTTATCCTTACGGTTGCAAAGTCGATCTTTCGCAAAGAATCACTATGATTGATGATGTGAAAAGCTAGTACAGTTGAAAACGATGAAATTACGTTGAATAAATCAACCCCTCTTTGCATTAGACCGTAAAGTTAATATATTCAAACATTAATGAAATTTAGAGTTGGCAACCCTGTAAAACTTTTTGGAGGCTCTAAGCGACACGCTCTGAATGCAGTGTCTAAGCTGTTCAAAGAGTTTCTTGCTCACTGATCCTCTCACAAAACTGGTTCGTGAGCTCCAAACGCGGGAAATTTTCTCATCTTTTTACTTCCCGCATTTCATTGGGAATCTTCGCTAGAAGGTATCTATGGAGACTTCCCTAAGATCAACAAACTCTCCAAATTGATGAGCTTGCCATGACTGATGGAAAAACCTGTTCATTTGGTTTTTTTTGATTATTGCCAGTTTAGCTTGCTTGGGCCTATTTGGAAACGGTCTTGGAAGTATCCCAGATCTAGTAAAATCCTAACAGGATCATGCCTGACTTCTGAGAGAGTACTTGCCCCGAATCNCTCTGTTGATTTTTTCCTAATAACCTGGCCGACTGCATTCTCAAGCAATTCCGAAAGCCAGAGCTTTTTATTCACCTCTGCCAGCAAGTATTGAGGAGAAACAAATTGAGATCTGTCACAGTCCCTTCTGGGGTTTGATCAGATATTTCTCTCCAGTTTTTTTAGGCAAGTAGCGAGCGATGTGCACTGGATCGATTGCTTCGAGGAGACTTAGGTCACCAGTAATGTGGCTAGCAAATGTGGTCTTGATTTCATTGACTACTCGAGCTTGCAACTCTGCAGCGCGCTTTGGTCCTAATTTCTTCAAGACTGGCGTCACCAGCCAGCCACCAGCTCCCCAATACATGCCATAGTTTTGTCCCAGGGTAATAGGACCCCGCGCCAGCCTTCCGTAAATGTAAACCTGCTTGTGTTGTTCCGAGCCATAGGTGTTTAGCCCAGAAGCATTGNGGCTCAAGGCATGTTCCATCGAGGAAAGCAGAGTGTCTGCCATTCTACCACCACCAATCGCATCGAACGCCAATGTGGCGCTGGTTTCTGTCATTGCATCCACTAACTGTTCTTTGAAGTCCTCATCCATCGAATTGATGATGTATTTCGCTCCCAATGTTCGAAGCAGCTCCGCCTGTTCTACTGAACGAATAATGCAGATTAGCTCAATGTTTTCCTGCAGGCAGAGCTTCAAGAGCATTTGACCTAGATTAGAAGCTGCAGCAGTGTGCACCATCGCTTTATGCCCTTCTGTCTTCAGCGTTTCGATAAAACACAAGGCAGTGATTGGATTTACAAAAGAGGAAGCAGCTTCAGCCGCTGTGGTGTCTTCTTTGTGAGCCAGGCACATAGCAGCAGGCACTTTGACAAATTGCTGATAGCATTGGCCTGATACGAGNGAGACGAGTTTACCTCCTAAGTGTTTAGCATTGGTACCAGCAGCAATAACCCGACCNGCCCCCTCATTGCCAACAGGCAGGATTTGGTCAAGTCGAGAACGAATGGCGTCAAGATATTGCTCNGAGATAGGCGCNACCATTTTTTGCTGTTGATCGTCAACCATCAGCTTGCCCTTTGAATAATCAGCAAAAGTGAGCATGGGAAACATGTCTGATGGATTAATGGGGGCGGCTTCCATTTTCACAATCACTTCGTCGTCATTCGGNGTGGGTATCTCGTTTTGCACGATTGANAAAATCAACTCACCCTGGTGAGTTGCGGATGAAACGATNTGGCGGTTTTCACTCAATGGTTTCTCCTTGAAAAATGATTTGCCAGTTTGATNAGCTCTGGNTGGGTTGGCTTCAACTAGCTAGTAGCTCATCCTCGACAAATTTTGCTAAATGAGTAGAAGATCAACTCTTTTTAGCGTACTGTCTCGTCCCATGGAACTCTTTCAAACAAATCTTACACTAAAAAGCCACTGTGGGGTGGGCTACAATTTAATCTGTAAGACTTCCAATGACATGCTACTCTGATTTTCAANGCNCACAATNTTTCAAAAAAGTNTANAGGAACCNTGAATTCCACNGAAAGNTGNGTGTTGCCCNCCNGATTAGCAATTTGCANANAGTAATTCTAAATTGGNAAACAAAATGGAGAAGCTAACGCGACAGGATCAAACGAGGTTGCGTCAGTGCGAAGTTGTGATNTGGCGACTACTGCACAAGAAAGCTGGTCTTGANTATGGGGACTACAGCACAGCCTGGCAGAGTTGGTTTGATGATCGAGTGACTGATTTAGGAAAGNGTCTCGATCAGGTGCTGCATGATGAGGATGGGAACCTCCGACTTACGAAGCAGGATTATCGTAAGTTTTGGGCGTACGCCTATGAACTGCGGGATTTGAAGAGAAAAGGGGAAGATCATCCTGAGAGAGAGAATATCCAGAAACTGNTGATCACGTAATCAAAGTAAAAACCATACACATGAACCTACTCCCACTCACTTTCATTTCCCCCGTACAGATATTTTTNGCGGAAGAGTATCAGCCGTCTTCGTTTGAATCGATGGGCACTGTGAGCTTTCCTAGTCAAGCCTAGGATTATTACGACGGCTCCCTCGACCCACACAGTACCTGGTCCCGGTTTCAACAATGTGCGGGCAAGNGGGGANTCAATGGTAGTTACTGGAATTTATGATGGAGACTTGCTAATCGTAGATCGCTTGCAGAAAAAGCCCAACNGGAAGGTTGTGATTGCCTCCCTCAGCGGGGAATTTCCCATGAAAAGTCTGTTGCAGNCCCAGAATTATTTTGAGCTTCAACCAGAAAACANAGANTGCCCCAGCATCANGGTATCTGTGGGCGATGACTCNCAAATTTGGGGCGTGGTGCGGCGGNAGATCATTCATAAGCTGTAGAGAGCGCAAGCATAAACTAGCCCGTCAATTTTCAATCAAAACTAAATTTCTTTTCCAAGCATNGGTCTCCNAAGGTCATTGCAAACATGAACGACTACCAGTCCAAGTTGGTGAAGACTCAAGGCGAGTTCACCTGTCACCACTATTCAGACACAGACAAGACATTCATTGTCTTGGAGGNATCAATGTGCATTGAGTCCGAGGATCGGATAGCCTACTTGAGTAAAAGAGAAATGTTCGTGGTCCGAAGAGGTTGAGAACACAANCCTTTCGCCAAGGAAGAACNCAAGGTGTTGTTGGTAGAACAGAGGGGTGTCGTCAANACGGGAGAAAGTAGTGGAGTGTTGNCAGCNGTGAATGATGCTTGGATTTAAGAGTGAGCTTCNGGNCCTTGACTTCATCAACANAATAATTCAGAACAGCCTTTNTAACTACTAGAANAAAATCTCATTGAAGTACTNGNATCCAATTTTTGNACTGNACTATACCAGTTTCTACAGGAGAACTCGGTTCCTGATTCTTAATTTGAGGAGACCCAACCATGGAAGATGAACTCACCTANATGTTGCTAGATNCCTTTCCTAGCTTCTCCACATTGATTGCCCTGTTAATTATCTTCTTATTGATGAAGAACATGGTGAAAATTGTGCGTCAGAGCGAAGTAATGATGATTGAAAGGCTAGGATCATTTAATAGAACAATGAAATCTGGACTCCATTTCAAACTTCCAGTCATCGAGCAGATTCGCAAAATCAATTGGAGGGATGAAGAATTGGAGAGAATCGATATGAGGGAAAGGGTACTAGATATTCCGGCACAGACTACGATCACCAAAGACAATGTATCTCTTGAAATTGATGCAGCGGTTTACATGCAGATTACCGATCCAGAAAAAGCTNTTTATGAAATNAACGATTTACCTTTAGCAATCAGTCAACTTACCCAAACAACTCTNAGGTCATTGATTGGTGAGTTTGATTTGGACGAAACTCTNGCTTCCAGAGATAAAATTAACTCCAGTCTTAAGGTCGTTCTCGACGACGTAACAAACAAATGGGGGGTCTTNGTNAACCGTGTGGAGTTNGCTAATGTTTCNCCTCCCAAGGAAGTTTTGGAAGCCATGGAGAAGCAGATGCAGGCTGAACGTNAGNGGCGTGCNGCAGTTTTGTCTGCAGAGGGTGATAAGGAATCTCGAATTGCAAGATCTGAAGGTGANAGACAAGAAATGATCAACCAAGCTGCGGGTGAAAAAGAGGCNTTGATTCAAACTGCAGAGGGGCAGAAAGAAGCTGCCATTTCAAGAGCCAATGGTACTGCACAAGCGCTGGAAATCATGTCTTCTGCAGAAAAGGAAGCCATCAAAAAAATTGCAGAGGCCCTTGGCGGAGATATCAAACTAGCCACGAACTACATGATCTCTAAATCTTACATAGATGCTTATGAGAAATTTACGCATGGTGAGGGAGATAAGGTCTATCTCCCATACGATGCATCTAAATCGATGGCAGCGTTTGGTAATTTAGGAGATCTGTTTAATCAGACGAAAAACTGATGGAACTTTGGTTGATTTTGTTTCTTGCTGGGTTAGGACTAGTCGGACTGGAATTAGTCCTGCCTATGATGTTCTGGATGCCCCTGGGCTTAGCAGCCCTCGCCACAGCCCCAGTCAGCTATTTTTTGGACCATTGGTCAATATTGGGAATTTGGCCAATACTAAGTATGGTCTTGTTTGTCGGCATCAAGAAATCTTTCAGTGGTGAAGATCAGCAAAAATATAAATCAGGAGTGGAGAGATTGATTGGGATGGAAGGGGTGCTTGTGGAGGCGATCGATAATCAAAAGGGTACTGGCAAAGTCAAAATCAGTGCAGATGTATGGAACGTAAGATCTTGTGAAGTAGCAGTGCCTGTCGGCAAAAAAGTTAGAATCGTAGCCGTTTCTGGCAATCAAGTTGATGTGGAAGAGATCATTGATTTTCAGGACTACTTAGAAAAGAATTTTGAGCGGAAACTGAACGAATAGTTGCATTTGGACTCAAAATCCTACAAGGAAATAATTTATCGAGCGTATGTTTCTAGGCTACCNNAAAAACTAAAGTTTGGAAAATTGAAAATGGAGGTAGATAGTTGATACTGCCGGCNCACCTACTAGGATCTGAAATTGGAACCTGCCGATTAGCAGCCTGAATGAGCCCTACCAAAAAAACTTCGCTAAATATAAACCCAGTACTCACCTCCCTTCTGAGCTCTTGAGAAGTTTACTTTATCTGCAAGCAATTATCTTCGGCAAACACTACACCAATACTACGCCTGGCTCACCGTCAATAAAACCTCTCCATTTTTTCTTAGCTCCACCTCTGCTAAGCAAAAACAAAAGTTTTGTGCATCAAAAAAACAGATAAGCATTTGATTCTGCAAGCGCACCACAAAGACTTGAACCTAGAACCTGCTGATAAGAAATAACACCAAAGCTTATTTATTTTCAGTAGTTAATAAGGATTTTGATAGGTAGTGGTGACTATGCATCAGTACAGAAATCCAGCTGTAACCTTTCCTTCAAAAATACTAAGGGTCATGTTGCGATGGCTGGATCCAGTTTTGTCTGCTCCTGTGTGATACGTGTGTCAGCAAGTCCATCAGCAGCTGCTCAAATCAGTCTATTCCTTGTGCAGATAGTCAGGAGAGTTAAAGACTCAGTCAATGGCCGTCTGCTATCACTTTTCAAGTAATCGGGAAACATTTTTACACCATTCGCTGCCATAACTTACAGGTCTACAAACCGCTCACATTGGGACTATTGCATTGACCCTGTAACGCAAACCATTCAGTTGCTTCAGAGCGCTCCAGGACAAAAGAATAATTTATTCATCTGTTTTTCGGATACCATCTTCCACCGAAATTACTGAAATTAATTGATTTAAAATAGATTTCTTCGGAAATAAAGAAAAAAGATGGGGATTCAGCGATCTGGCAAAGAAATCACACAATAAATTACAGAATATAAACATAATTCAAGAACGCCCTAAAGAAATCAAAAAAAGAAATTTGTAATAAAACACAATCTAAAGATTTCTTAGAAATATAAAACACAATTAATATCAGTACTTAAACTAGATAAAAAAAGTGGCATGATTTTAGAAGTTTAAGGTTATCAAAAATTATTGAACCATAAAATTTACTAATAGATAAGATATACACTAAAACATGTACAAGAACTTTATCCAAAAGCAGCTAAATTTATTCAGGCAAAATATATTCTTTTCCTGGACTTTACATTTGCTTACAAGTTTCGGAATTATTTGTAGTTTTTTTGCTTTAAAAAATACGATTGACAGTGAAATTTTTAAAGCATTTATGTGGTTAGGATTAGCTTTGTTTATCGATGGTATAGACGGGACGATTGCAAGATTCTTAAAAGTAAATGAGAGTTTACCTCATATCGATGGCCACATGCTTGATAGTATAATTGATTATATTAATTATATTTTTGTACCCGCATTCATGCTACACTATTTCGGAATATTACCTGNANTATTAGACATAATTATTCCANCAATAATAATGGTGATATCTGTCATTTCCTATTCAAATAAGAATACAAAGACAGACGAAAATTATTACATAGGTTTTCCAGCAATTTGGAACATAGTTGTACTTTATCTAGTGATACTCAATTATAATTCTTTAATAAATACTGGAGTGCTAATTTTCTTGGTAGCATTAAAAATTGCACCCCTACGTTTTGTACATCCATTTAGGACAGAAAACTTTAGAAAATTGACTCTAATAATAAGTTTTTCTTGGTTTATATTTACTTTCCTAATAGTGATTGCCAGAGAATACAGTTGTTTTTCAAATTATTATGAATATTTTTTATCTGCCTGGTTATCACTTAGTTTTTACTATTTTTTCCTAACTATTTATCTAAATTTTGATAAATTTTTACAAATATATAAATGTAGTAAAAACTCTATACTACAAACAAAGTATTATCTTGTAAGAGTGATCTATCAGCTGAAGAAACATAATTTTATTTGAGATTTCTCTTTATTTTTGAGGGGTAAGTTTTGTTAGAAGACAAAGCTTATACATTGAAAAAAAGAAGACTTATAGTCTTCTTTTCTCTTTCAATTCTTTCTCAAAATATTGCTAGTATATTTGCTTCAGGGGAAGTTAGCAGCTACGAAAGATTAAGAAGCAGTTGGAATGAAATATTCCCAGATGGAAATAGAAATGCAGCAGGGGCGAAATTTTTCAAATATATTTTGGAAAAAGAAAATAATTTCGAAAAATTTACAGAATTAAATAAATTATATTGTGCAGTTTCAGGATCATTAATTAAGCCTGAAAAAAAACCACATCATATTTACTTAAAAGACTCTGAAACTAATGAAAAGATATGTGGAGATTATTTTGCCTGCTGCTGGCCTTGTTTGTGTGATGTTATGTTGTATTCAAAAATCAATAGAACAACAATAACTTTTGAAGGTAATGCAGAGACTGTTCATACCATTACAATTGATAATCCATGTGAGAAAAAATATTTCCTAGTAG
>NYVT01000037.1:0-9267 GCA_002684675.1 Deltaproteobacteria bacterium | reverse complement strand
CAGCTTACCAGATTACAGATCCTCCTCCTACTTTCTGTTGCCATGAAACTTACATTTGCTGTTTTGTTCTGGCTACTCACCATTAATCCATTGTGGCCAGCCGAATCTTTTTCAATTGATTCATGGAAAATACTGGGTCCCTTTATGGCGGCTCCAAGAGATAGTGGAACCGACCACCTGGTCCAACATGGAGGTGAAGAACACATTACCCCAAATGACTCTCAAGTGTTTTATTCAGAATATTCAGATGAGGGACTTCTGAAGTGGGAGGAGATCTTTGTAGACTCTGATCGAGTTGAAATCAATTATGAGAAGATTGACTGGAACTCCTCCTATAACCGAATGGGTGGAGTAGGGCTTTTGAATACGGGCTATGCGTATACAGAAATCAAAGCCGACTCAGATCAGGTCGCTCTGGTACGCTCTCAACAGGTTGGCGGATTTTATGTCAACGGCCGAAGGTACCAGGGGGAGCCTTACTATGCGAACTTTCAGAGGACAGCCATACCTTTACAAAAAGGTACGAACAAAATTCTTGTCAAGTTTGCTGGNAAGCATAATAGATCCTTTCGCTTTCNGATTGAATCAAACGAACAAANGGCTCTTTTACTGNAGGATGTAACTCAGCCAGATCTTTTNGATTCAGAGGAAAAACAAGTCCTGATAGCTGTGCCTGTTTTGAACNCATCCAAAAGTTGGATGCGGGACCTGACAATCGAATTGGCCCCAAACCCGATNCTTAAAGAAAAAGTCCATCAGATTCCACCAATTCCACCATTAGGAATTGTTAAATTTCCTTTAAAATTTGAATTATCTAGATNTTCTAAGTCATTTGCTACTGTTGATCTAATTCTCAAGGATGGNGCACAAGAAGAGCTTTCACGAATTCCAATNAAATTGAATAANAAGTCTCATACTGAACCACTGAAACGAACATTTATTTCTGGAGTNGANGGNTCTGTTCAGTACTACGGTATCCGTTTTCCGGAGCCCTATGATCCAAAGCAGNAGTATGGAGTGATTTTTTCTCTACATGGGGCGGGAGTGGAAGCAATCAATTTGGCGGGTCATTATTCCAGCAAGGATTGGACGTTTGTGATTACTCCTACAAACCGCAGGCCCTATGGTTTTGATTGGCAGGACTGGGGACGTCGGGACTTTGAAGAAGTTTTTGAAAAAGTGATGAAAGAATACCCAATTGACCCTGATCGCGTTTATTTGGCAGGTAGTTCCATGGGGGGGCAGGGAGTCTGGCACATCGGCCTGCATGATCCGTCACGTTTTGCAGCATTGGCACCCCACGCTGGGTGGACAGGTTTTCAGCACTATTCCCCATTCACGATGCAGAAAAGTCAGATGTTTACTGCTCCAGACTTACTAAATATTCGGAATAGGGTGATGCAGGATTCCAACAATCTTTACTTTCTGGAAAACCTGCAGCACCTGCCCGTGGTGATTACTCATGGAGCGCAGGACCGCACAGTTCCCCCTCTGCACCCAAGAATGTTCCAGAAGTTTCTCAAGGAGAGAAACTTCATGGTCAACTACCGAGAACTTCCGGAGCAGGGTCACTGGTGGAATGACCCACGCTCTTACGGAGGAGGATCTGATGCTGTGGATAACGATGAAGTACTGGACTTTCTGAGACTACAGGTTCGTAATCAATATCCTCAGAAATTCAATATTCGTCTTTTCGACTTATCAATCAACGATACTTTTTACTGGATTCGAGTTCTTTCGCAGCAGGAAGCACTGCAGCAAACTTCAATTTCTGCGGAAGTGATCGGAGAAAANGTTTTATTAAATACTGAGAATATATTGGCAATGGAGGTTGACTGGGGTGCTCTCAACCTGCCAATTGAGCGAATCATTTGGAACCAGCAGCAATATTCGATCTCGGATGATTCCCCAATGCTATTGGGCCCAGAACCAGATGCAGCAGTGCAACTAGTAACAGAGTATCCTGCATTGAAGTCTGTGTTCTTCCACCCTTTTGTGTTGGTCTACGGAACGCAGGGAGAAACGCACCAGCAGGAAATGTTGCTGCACCGAGCGAATCAGATTGCTATTCGATTCTGGCGCAGAGCAAATGGCTATGTGCGAGTGATGGCAGATACTGAAGTGACGAACTCTATCGAATCAGATTTCAACTTAGTGATGTTGGGCAATCTGGAATCCAATTTAATGATCAAGAAGCTATTACCTCACACACCCCTTAAGTTCATAGAAAATGGATTGCGCCTAGAGGGTAAAGAGTATGTTGGGGAACTGGCAGCATCAATCATGTACCCTCATCCTCAATTCCCAAAGCGGATGATGGCATTTTTTTCAGGTACTACGGCTGAAGCAGAGAAATGGAGCCTGCATTTCCTGCCGATCTATTCTGGGTCAGGTACACCGCACTACGTTATTTTTGATAAGACAGTTCGTCAATATGGTTGGGGAGGAGTGCGCAGCGCTGGTTTTTTTGATTTCACAAACCGATTTCCCTGAAATTGAGTTCTCTATCCTTTCTTTTTTGAGTTTTACTACTTGTTCACACAATCAAAATCTGTGAATCCATTAGCTCCCCGCAAGATAGCAATTTGGTTGCTGGTTGTCACTATGGGTTGCGGCACTGCTGGAATCACGATCATTTCACCAGCTCTCAGCTCAATCACCAAATACTTCAGTGTTGACGAAGCTGCTGCACAGTCTCTACTCTCTGGCTATTTCATTGCGATGGCAGTCTCTCAGCTGATCTATGGCCCACTCTCTGATCGTTATGGTCGTCGTCGTCCCCTGCTGGTTGGTCTAGTTGGGTTTGCCCTCGGGGGATTGTTGGCAGCTTCTGCTGAGTCTTTTGAGGTACTCGTAATCGCCCGCGTGCTGCAAGGCCTTGGTGCTGCTTCGATTGCCTCGATTGTACGAGCGATTATCAACGACTCATATGGTCGATTGGAAGGGGCTAGTGCTTTTGCAACGATCAGTGGAATCATGGTGATTGTACCAATCTTCAGTTTTGCTTTTGGTGGTTTGATTAGTGATTTGATTGGTTGGAAGGGGATCATGTTTGGAATCTTCTTCGCAGGCTTGATCCCTCTGGTACTGAATTTCATCTTTCTGCCAGAAACTAACCTACGGCCGATTCCGCAAATTCGTTTGGGTAGCCTGGCTCAGGATTATTTGATCTTGATGAAAAATCGGATATTCCTGATGTTCATGCTTTCTTCCTCGTTTTGTGTTGGAATTTTTTTCACGATGGTTGGATTTGTTCCATTCGAATATCAGAGAATTGGTGTAGACAACACGGAGATAGGCTTTTGGTTTGTGTTGATTCCATGTGGATATACCTTGGGGAATTTCATCACAAAAAACTTTGTTCATCGTCTTGGAATCGAGAGAATGTCACAGATTGGTGGACTGATTTCTATGGTAGCAACCAGTGCATTACTGCTACCAAGTGTTGTGGGTTGGTATCATCCTACTTTGATTGCGATTCCATGTTTCTTATTTGGTTTTGCATCAGGTTTTGTAATCGCTAATTCGACTATGGGTGCGATTGCAGCAGCAGGAAAGCTTGGAGGAAGTGCATCAGGAATCGTCGGTGCAGGCCAAATGGGGTTTGGCATCTTCGGGGGATCGTTGGTGGTCAGCGTGGGAGGTTATGAGCATTTTGAGAATGGAGTGCTGATACTTATTGGATTGGCGACTTTTTCCACCCTCTCATCTACGCTGGCTAAACATTTTAGCAAGACCCTGGCTGTTGCAAAAACTACTGAACAGTAAGCTTCTTGAAATATAGATTCAGAAGACACTAGAAAAAATAAGGATAAGAATACGGGATGTGTAAAGAGNTCTCCTGAGTTGGGAAGTGGAAAAGATATGTATAAAACTACTTGCCAAGATGGCATCATCCCAACCTCAGATCAATGTGGGTCAGATGTAATATTGGATGAGATAAGACCGATTCAGCTTTGTTGTTGCAGCTGGAGCAGTGAGCACTCGGATCCGACTGAAAATCAATATAATTGGAACTCAGCTTTGAAAAATTGAGGGAAGTTAAAAAAATTAAATGAATTATTCATCTTTTTGCTAGCACGCGCTTTTCCAGGCCTGGGTAGCAAAACCACAAGGTTACACCACGGGCGATTAGGGATATCAATAATGCTGTCCACAGTCCGAACAAGCCAAAGATCGGTACCAAAAAGATCAAAGCGATTCCATAGACCAGTAGGCTGATAGCCATCATATTGCGCATGTCTCTGGTTTGTGTGGCACCAATGAATATCCCATCCAACATCCAGGATCCCACCCCAACAATTGGCATGAGCAAGAGAAACGGAAGGTACTTGACCGCGGTTTGCCGTACTTCTTCCGACTTACTGAGCAATTCGATCATCCAATTTCCAAACAAGGCAATCGCAAGTGTCAGTAACAAGGCGATTCCTACCGCCCAGTAACTGGCCATCAATGCACTGCGACGGAACCCCGACCGACTNCGCGCACCAATCGCCTGACCAACCAGGGTCTCGGCAGCAAAGGCGAACCCATCTAGTGCGAAGACAGTAACTATAAGGAATTGCCCAAGCACATGTGTCGCTGCCAGTTCAACCACCCCAAAATCAGCAGCAACAAAAAGGAATGAAACCGAGATGCACTGTAGTATCAAGGTTCGTAGTAAGATGTCCCGATTGACATTCACCATGCGCAACAACATGTTCCGATCAAATACTCTGGACCAGTTACGCCAGTCCCTACCCAGCAAGATGTTCCGGCAGATTAATAACCCAAGTACTAGAGCGCTGATTTCTGAAAGAAAACTTGCCCAAGCGACACCTTGCACTCCCCATCCCTGACCAATCACAAACCAGAGATCTAGCAGGATGTTGAGCCCATTCATCCAGATCTGTAACAATAAAACTGAGCGGGTGCGCTCCTGGGCAATCAACCAGCCATTCAATCCGTAGATAGCAATTGCAGCTGGAGCACTGAGCACTCGGATCTGCATGTATAATCGTGCCTGGGTCTCTACTGCTTCGGTAGCAGGAGAGAGTTGGAAAGCCAACCAAAATAGAGGAATCTGTAAGGCTATGATAAGTAGTCCAGCGGCTCCTCCCAGTAGAAGTACCCGGGTTAGAATCGCGTTCACCTCGGTACTATTCTGAGCTCCTAAGGCTTGGGAAGCTAGACCCGTGGTGCCCATTCTCAAAAAACCAAAGAACCAGTAAGTTGTATTAAGAATCAAGCCACCCATTCCCACCGCGGCAATTGGAATGGGAGAGTCGATTTGCCCTACCACTCCCGTATCTACTAAACTCAGTAGCGGTACGGTGACATTAGCTAAGACAATAGGAATGGCGATGTTGAGAATCCGCTGATGAGTGATCTGCATCCGTGCTTATTGAGGAAGCTTGAAAGTGTGTACCATTGAATCAAATTCTTTCTATGATTGTAGCGATCACTGGACTTGCAGCAAAAATCCTACAAAATTGTTTGTCTGCCTTTGTTAAAACTGTTTTCTAAACCGGAGAATTTAAATGATCGTCGATACCACTTGGCTGCACCAGCGAAAATTTGTCTCCACCTGTCCATCTGGCTTCAAACTGGAAATGGACGCCACCGAAAAGTATGGGGGCCTGGGAGAAGGCCTCACTCCAATGGAGTTGATACTAGCAGGTGTTGCCGGATGTATTGGGATTGATGTAACAATGATCCTCAAACGCCACCTCGAGCAAATCAACAAGTTACACATCCGCACAGAGGGAGTGCGTCACAAAGAATTACCAACCAAGTTTACCGAAATTAAGGTGACCTTTGATGTGGAAGGAGAGATTGACGCTTATCGAGTCTGGCGGGCAATTCACTTGGGTCACCAAAAATACTGTGCGGTGTCTGCTTCGCTAACTGCTGAAATGCAACATTTTCTGATCCTCAATGGAGAGGTAATTTTAGAGCCTACTGAAGAACTCAGTTCCTGAGCAATACAGTCTGACCTTTGTTGAAGATTTCTTGATAGAAAATCTGCTCTTTCCCCAACCAGCCCCAAGGAAATTATGGCTAATGCAGAAGACCTGAAAAAACTAGCAAAATCGACAGCGTGCCCCAATGGGGATTTGAAGCATGCCAGCTTGCGCGGAATCGATCTGAAGGGTGCTCAACTCCGAGGTGCTAACCTTATGCGAGCCGATCTGGCTGAGAGCATCTTATCAGAAGCAGACCTGCGTGGTGCCAATCTCGCTGGTGCCAATCTCCGTGGAACCAACCTCGAGTGGGCTGATCTTCGGGGTTCAGATCTTGACGGAGCAGACTTTATGGATGCCAATTTGCGTGGGGCTTTTTTAGGAGGAGCTCGTATTTGCAACACAACGATGCCTGATGNGTGCATCAAGTTTACCGGGTGCTCAAAGCAACCCTTTTTGGCAGAGGATACCTCAGAGTGAACTCGTCTCACACCCCGGTCAAGCTGCTGTTCTACTGGTACAAGCAACTTCAGCCTGGATGCCACCTGATTTTGCTGTCAGGAGTGCTGTTACTGGTACTTCCGATCCGGTTGGTGTTCACAACTTCTACACATTCTCCCCAAACTNTGGCTGAAGAAGGAATTCAGTGNTGGATCGGTGATCGGTTGCTTGAGAACTATGCCACCCTATGGTGGCAGGAGAGCGGTTTTCGTCGGCAGGTGACCGTTCCAGGAATGTTGCTTAACAGCACGATTCTTGGGCTGGGCTTCATGGTTGGCTCCCTGGTGATCTCAATGACCGCAGCCTATGCAATCGTATTCTTCCGTTTTCCTTTCGGAAGTTTCTGTTTTTGGATGATTTTTATCACCTTGCTCTTCCCCCTAGAGGCTAGAATCATTCCTTCTTATCAGGTTGTGGCTCATCTAAATATGTTGGATTCCTACAGTGGACTAATCCTCCCCATGATCTCTTCGGCTACGGGGACCTTCTTTTTCCGGTAATTCTACCGATCTATTCCNGATGAACTGCTGGAAGCCGCTAAACTTGACGGTTCAGGCCCCTGGCGTTTCTTTATTGATATNCTGTTGCCTTTGTCCAAAACGATGATTGCTGCCATAGCGCTTATTTTGTTTGTGGTGGGTTGGAATCAGTACCTTTGGCCACTGATGATCTCAACCAGTGAAAACTTCACTACCCTGATGCTCGGTATTCGGACAGCACGTGGGTACCAAGNATTTGCCATCGCGATTCTGGCGCTACTCCCCCCCTACTTCCCCCCTACTAGTAGTCATCTTCTTTCAAAGACGATTTGTCAAAGGATTGCTCGAAGTCTATAAGTGATAAAAAATGGGTAAAAGCCAAGTCAGTCTGAAGAAGTGTCACATGATATTTACAAATAGTTGCATTCTGAGTATATTGTAAGAATATTTTTGATCACGCCCACTGTAGGTAAGGAATGTCTGAATCAGCCAATTCACTAGACTCCACGGGAAATGCTGACCCAGAAAAGCGTAAGGGGAATAATCGACGACAGTTGTCCGATCGGCGTAGCCAACAAAAGGATCGTAGAGGAGAAGAGCGCCGAGTTGGTCCTCGAAGAGATAATGACCAGAGCTCTGAATCTGAGACAGAAGAGGCGTTTACAGGACCCGATTGGATGATGGAGGCCCTTCAGGAGGCAGAAAAACGTCAGGCAGAGATGCCGGCGATGGCTCCTCCTCCAGTAGAAATTCCAAAGGAAGGAGAATCCCGCAAGGACGTCATGACGGTAGAGGATGATGAGACCTTTCGCCGTCGCAATCTGATCCTGATTGCTATCATTCTGTTACTGATTGTTGCGTTGCTTGCAGTAATTTTTTACTGACAGAGACCCCTTCTTTTCCCAGCTTGTTCCCTATGGCCACCAGCGTCTTTGATCTCTTCAAGATTGGGATCGGTCNNTCCAGCTCCCACACAGTAGGTCCGATGAAGGCGGCAGGCCTCTTTCTTCAGCATTTGCCTCTCTACCGAGTCGACAGAATCCAAGTAGATCTCTATGGTTCCCTCGGACTGACCGGAAAGGGCCATGGCAGCGACAAAGCCATCCTTCTTGGATTGGAAGGAGAGCAGCCTGAAATTGTAGAAATCGCTAAGATACCCTCCCGTCTCCAGCAAATCCAGACACAGCAGTTACTCCACTTGAATCAACAGTATCCGATCTCGTTTCATAAAAAGCAGGACCTGATCTTTCANCGCCAGCAGACCCTACCTCTCCACGAAAATGGTCTGTGTTTCCAAGCCTGGGATGTAGACGGACAATTGCTTGTAAAGAAGACCTATTATTCGATTGGTGGAGGCTTTGTCCTCGAAGAAAAAGGGGATACTTTGGCGGTTGTTGAGGACCAATCGGAGCTACCCTTTCCCTACAAGAAAGCTTCAGAGTTGCTGGAAATCTGCCGCCAGCAGCATTATTCGATCAGTCAAATCGTTTTGGCTAACGAGCAGATCTGGCTTTCAAAGGAAGAGATTTACCGACGTCTATTGGAAATNTGGGAGGTAATGCAGGAGTGCGTACGATTGGGCTGTGTCAATGAGGGAGTGTTGCCNGGTGGGTTAAAAGTGAACCGTCGTGCTCCGAGTCTTCATCGCAAATTGCAGCAGGAAAAGGATCCCACAAACCTGATGGTCTGGGTCAACTTGTTTGCATTAGCAGTCAATGAGGAAAACGCCGTGGGAGGANGAGTGGTAACAGCGCCNACAAATGGAGCAGCGGGCATTATCCCGGCGGTACTACACTACCTGATGCGCTTCACTAAGTACTTCAGTCAGGAGCAGGTAGTCCGTTTTCTGCTAACGGCAGCAGGCATTGGCATACTCTACAAGGAGAATGCTTCGATTTCCGGAGCTGCGGTGGGATGCCAAGGAGAGGTTGGCAGTGCCTGTTCAATGGCAGCTGGTGCTTTGGCTGAATGCTTGGGAGGAACACCAGCCCAAGTAGAAAATGCTGCAGAGATTGCCATGGAACACAACCTCGGATTGACCTGTGACCCAATAGGTGGGCTNGTTCAGATTCCCTGCATCGAACGCAACGCCATAGCTGCGAACAAGGCAATCAATGCCGCACAACTGGCACTTAGAACCGATGGNCAACATCATGTCTCGCTGGACAAGGTNATCCGCACAATGTGGCAAACTGGTCGTGACATGGATTCCAAATACAAGGAGACCGCCCGTGGTGGCCTCGCAGTCAATATCGTGGAGTGCTGACTTCCTCTTTCCTCTGCTAGTTAGATTGGTCTTCTTCCACATGTGATGGCCGATTAACAGCTGCTTTTTCACTTACCGA